>CANCEQ010000166.1 GCA_947375085.1 Flavobacteriales bacterium | reverse complement strand
GAAGAAACAATTGTGATTACTCGTTCAAATAAATGGGCAAATAATTACAACAATCAAATTAGAGCTAGAATTCTTTGGTACGAAGATTTACTTTGTAACGGTGATTGCTTAATGGTCGTTAAAAATAATTACTATTGGTTAGATGAATCTTCTTCTGTTGGATTTATTGCGAATGGTGAGTTAATGAAAGTCCAACGGATTTTAAAACGAGAAGAATTATATGGATTTGAATTCATTAAAGCAATCGTAAAATTTGTCGATTATCCTGATGTAGAAGAACTTGAAGTGATTATGCTTCCGGAAACATTAAATACCGACGGACCAAATCTTTCAAGAGACCGAATGAAAGAGTTATTTTTTGCCATTGAAAAAGATTACGAACACGAGCGAAACAAAAGAAAACGTTACGATTTAATAATGAAAAATCCATATTTCAATGCGCTGCAAGTGAAATATGCCTATGCAGTAACTTGCCATAAATCTCAAGGTGGACAATGGGCTTCCGTTTTCATCGACCAAGGATATATCACGGAAGAAATGATGACAAGCGATTACTACCGTTGGTTATACACAGCTTTAACAAGAGCAACAGAACGAGTTTATTTAGTCAATTTTACCGAGGAATACTTTCTTTAATTTTGAATGTTGGATTTTGAATGTTGGATTAATTAAACATCCATAATTCAACATTAAAAATTAAATATAACGTCCACTCTCCTATTCTTTTGTCTATCGAATTCGTTTGTTTCTGGAGATACAACTGGCATGGAATTGCTAAAACCTTTAAATTCTAATCGCTTTGGGTCAATTTTTCTGTCTACCAAATATTGATATACTTTATAAGCTCTCATTGTCGACATTGTTAAATCATCTTTGCAACAAACATGACCTCTAATAAAAGCTTTAACAGTTGGATTTTGATTTAAAAATTCAAACAAATCATTCGCTTCTTGAAATGCTTGTTCATTCAAAAATACATCCTGACCAGGAATAAATTGAATGTCCAAAACAATAGGATTAATGTTCGATTTTGAATTCAATACATCTTTGTATTTAGATGCAATTTGAGTTTTTACTGTATCAGAAACTATCTTTTTTTCTATTGCTCCGTTCAATTCAATAGTAATGACTGCTTTTCGCTGATAAGCCATTGGACCGTTCTGCTTTACTTCTCCTCTACTTACTCCTTCTTTGACTTTAAATCCACCTAATTGACAACGATATTCTAAGGTTGATAATCTATTTTTGGATAAATATTCATTGTAAATTTCTGAACCTACTGAATCACAAGAAGTTTCAATTTTCAAAACGTAACCTTTGTTTTTACTCGTATGAATAAAATTTTGAAACGCTTTCTCCGAAGCAGGAATAAAAGTAGTTTTCCCTCGTTCAAAATAAAATGTATATACTCCTCCTTGAGAATGTAAAGAAGACGAAAGAAATAACAATACAATAAGAGATAGAATATTTTTCATACTACTTTTTTTATTTTTTTAACCACAGAGTACTCGGAGTTTTTCACGGAGTCTCACAGAGAATATTTAGTATAACACAAAAAAACTCAGTGTTACACTGTGCTTAACTCTTTTTAAACTCTGTGGTTAAATAACCAATGAGATTAATTTTTTATTTTTTTAACCACAGAGTACTCGGAGTTTTTCATGGAGTCTCACAGAGAATATTTAGTATAATACAAAAAAAACTCCGTGTTACACTGTGATTAACTCTTTTTAAACTCTGTGGTTAAATAACTACAATTCACTCAAACGAATAGAAGTAATTCCAACAGCAATTTTAACTTTCGACATTTCTTTATTGAAACGATCTATTACAATTTTAGCATTTGTTCTATCTAAATAAGTACCTGCTAAAAGATTGATTTCTTGCTTCATCTTTTTCAAAATAGTAGCCGTTCTCAAAACACTTAACACATCATTTTTAGATAATTTGTATTTTTTCATCGCATCCAAAATCGCCTTATTATCAATAGATAAATTAGATGCAACAGGATCTGTATACGAATTCACTTCCACCTTGATAAAGCGATCTAAAATTACAAACATTTCAGATTTTCTTAATCTCAAATAAGTTGAATCCATTCTTGATCCTTTGTACGACATTTCTTCTTTCGGTTTAAAATCTTTCACTGTTCTAGCCCCATTCCATTTACCGATTCCATTTCCAGCTGCAGCTATAGAAAAATCGATTTTCTTATCAACTAAACCTTCAAAGAATTGACGAAGTGCAACACTGTCTTTTTTCTCAAAAAGTGGACGCTCTAAATCCCATTTATCCGAAGCAAAAACATCGTTTAATTCTAATTGCAAACGAGAATCATAATTTGGTAATGCATCTACTAAATTGATATGCAACATTACTTCATCAGCATATTCAGACAAACAATTTTCAGGAATAGCTAACAAACGAACTTCGAAATCTTCAGATTTAGCTGTTTCTTTGAATTTAAATTCCTGTGTATACATATCAAAAGTAGTCGAATCTTGAAAAATGTATAATCCATCTTTCTCTGTAAATGTCGCCCATTTCAACCCCATTAACTGCTTATAAATATCCAATCGACGTTTGTAACTTGCCATTAAATCGATTGCTTCTTGTTTTTGTTTTTTCAAATCTGCAATCGTTCTTCTGTATTCATCAAACAATTTACTTAAACCAACAATTTCATTTTGAGCTGCTCTTCTTTCGTCTTTTTGTGAATTTGTAGTTGGCTGAAAATCAATCTCTTTTCCTTTTGGAGCGTTTTTCTTTTGTTTTTTTACTTTTCTCGACATTTTCTTTTCAGTCGTAATCGGTTTATAGCCAAAATCAGAATATTCTTTTTCTCTTCTAATGATTTTTTCTTCCGTTTGGTCTTTTTTCTTTTCATTATATGCAATCCAATGATCAAATCCTTTTTTACCGTAAATCATATCATTCAATTTCGCTATTCGATTGAATTCTAGATCATTCATCATTGTTTGAAAAGTTCCTCCTTCAACAAAAGCTGAATCAGGAGTTAAAAAACGTGTCGCACCAGAACCAAATAAATGATAACTCAACCCATTTTTTTCAATAACAACAGTTGTTTGTTTTTTAGAATTATATCCCCAAACATCAAAATGAAGATTCGTAATTTTATTATTTCCAACAGTTACAAAATCATTTTCTGTAAATAATAACGGTACCACTTTTTGTTCTCTACGTCCTTCTTCTGTTTTAAGTCTTATTTGATATGGAAAAAGTCCAACAGCTTTTGGTAAACCTTGATTCCATCTTCCTTTCTCATCTTTTTCTCTCTCTTCTAAAACACCAGTTGTAGAACTACCATCTCCAGCTGCAACTAGTACATTTTTAAATACTTCTGCCTCTCCTCCTAATGATCGATATATCTCTAAAGCCCTTTCTTCAACATACTGATTAACAGCCTGATTCATACCATTAATAGTAACCAATCGATCGTTATCATTTAAAAACTGAAATGATTCAAGAAAAGCATTTTTATCATCAAACGACAATCCTGGATCAGTTAGATTATCTAATTTTTTATTCGGAACTAATTTTCCATCTTTCTCCTTTACAGCACTTGGAGGTAAATACGTAACCAAAAGTTTCTCAAAACGTAAGTATTTCGTCATAAAAGGTTCCAATTCCTTTTCCCCTTCACGTTTTGCATTTAAAACTTTGTTTAATTCCCAAATCGCCATTTTATTGGCAGCTTCAGCTAGTAATCCTTTTTCTGATTTTGCAATTTCTTCACGACGAATAATTAAAATTTCAGGTTTATTTATGATCAACATTTCTATAGAATCATAATTTATTTTTTTATTTGGAAATTTGATTATGGGACCTTTGTAATCAAAATACCTTCCCATATTCGTATCAAGAATAGGACTCTTCTTAACAATATGAAACAAATAAGCTCTTTCTTCTGGATTTAAGTTTTCATCCGTTTGAGAAAAAGAAATAAGTGGTATAAGTGCAATCAAAAATAAAAATAACTTCATAAATCAAATAAACATGTTGATATCTATAACTCAATAAGACTTTAAAGGTAACATTTGAAAAGTAAAATAATTTATTTTTCACAAAAAAACCGCTCAACTTTAGGTTGAACGGTTAAAAATATAAATTACAAAACTTATCTTAACATAATAGTTTTAGTAGTTTTCAATTCATTATTAGAAATAACAACGAAATAAATACCTTTTTCTACATTCGATAAATCAATAGTTGAACCATTGATTACATTTTCAATAGCACCAACTACTCTTCCTGTCTGATCTATAACAACTGCTGAAGCATTTTCTGAAAAATCACCTAAAAGAGATACATTTCCTTGAGTTGGATTTGGATATACAGAAAAATTTGTTATTTGATTTTCAGTCAAACCAACACCAAACGGATTTACAGAGGATAACACCAATGATATATTTTTATTAACTCCAGTTGCTTGAATTGAAATAGTAACATGTGAAAAAATAGGTAATTTACTAGTCCCTGATGTATTATAATAATCAAATTGTGTTCTTGTTATTGTAGCTGGAATAGTTAAGATACCATATACGAAAGAAGTGTTTGATATTTCTTCAACTTTATGCCTAATCACATTTGTAAAAGTTGTAGGTCCAGCAAGAATTAATGTTCCTTGACCATCAATTGAAGCTGAAATAGACCCCGTACACACTGATTCTTGAGAATTTGTTAATGTTTTATTATAACAAGTTCCTGAATATGTATCTGTAAAAGAATTTGTTACTGAAAATGGATAATTCATTACTTTTTCAGGATCTACATTAAATTTTACTATAATATCACCTGAAGTAGCTTCATGAAATTTAAATCCATAAGATGTTTTGTCATTTGAAGTTGATCCCCAATAACTAGAAATGAAATTTGGTATTTTAGTCATTTTCGTCGCTGAAGAATAACAATTAGTATCTGGAGTTAAAACTGAAATTGTTTTTGAAGCATTTCCTATCGTCGGTTTAAGATTTGAAAAATCCCATACAACTCCTGTTCCATTCAAAGAACTAAAATTTGAAAATGAAGATTCGCACTCATACATCATACCAGTTTCACCAATTCCTGGTTCATTCGAAGATGTTAAACTTTGAGAATTTGAATATGCAGAAAACAGTAAGGTAACTAAAAGTAACTTTTTTTTCATAGTTGTTTTGTTTCGAAGTTTCAGTTCAAACATACAAAAAAAGTTTTAATTAGTTCATTTTTTAACATTTACACTTAATCAATAAATGCAAGTAAAACTTTTTAAACTTTCAATAATTATTGAAAGTTTAAAAAGTTTTACTATATTTGAAATATGGAATTCAATGACGCAAAAGCACAATTTATTCAAACCTGGGGAAAACTAGGGAGTGAATGGGGAATTAATAGAACAATGGCTCAAGTGCACGCTATTCTATTAATCTCTCCAAAACCATTATGCACAGAAGATATAATGGAAGAATTAAATATATCGAGAGGGAATACAAATATGAATGTTCGTGACCTTATGAATTGGGAACTCGTTTACAAAAAATTAATCCCAGGAGATCGAAAAGAATATTTTGAAGCGGAAAAAGATATTTGGGAAGTAGCACGAAGAATTATAAAAGAAAGAAAAAAGAGAGAAGTCGAACCGGTTGTTAAAGTGCTTTCTCAATTAAAACAAATCGATGGAGATAATGAAAATTTGGAAGTGAAAGAATTTACTTCAATGATGGATCAATTAGACAAATTTGTTGGAAAGATGGATAAATCGGTAAACCTTTTAATTAATGAAAACGAAAACAAACTCTTTACGCTACTACTGAAACTTATGAAATGAGATAAATGAGATAAATGAGATAAATAATATAAATCTAAAGCAATCGTTATGAAAAGTTTAAAAGATTACTCGTTAATATATGATGACCAATGTCCTTTATGTCAAACCTATACAAAGGCATTTGTTCTAACTGGAGTTTTAGATGAAAATGGTCGACAGGCCTTTCAAGAAGTTTCTGAAGAAACGTGTACATTAATCGATCGAAAAAGAGCTTGTAATGAAATCGCTTTGGTGAATCATAAAACGGGAGAAGTGATTTATGGAATTGACAGCATCTTAAAAATTGTCACAACAATTATCCCATTTTCGAAATTTATTTTTCACTTCCCTCCTATTCACTGGATACTTAAAAAAATGTATTCTTTTATTTCATACAATCGAAAAGTGATAATGCCAAGTAAAAATATAAATGATATGTGCACACCCGATTTTAGTTTAAAATATAGATTGACATATCTACTTTTCACCTGGTCAATAACAGCCTATATTTTAATGGGTTATTCTACCCACTTTTCTCCTTTGATAAATGAAAGTTCGTATGGTAGAGAGTTTTTAATTTGTGGGGGACAAATACTTTTTCAATCCATCGTTTTATATAAACTGTCTAAAGAAAAACTTTTTCAGTACCTGGGAAATATGATGACTATATCATTCGCAGGAGCGATATTAATTGGACTTTTTCATCTTGTAGGTACCCTTTTCTCAATTGTTTCAACAAACTATTATATCATTTCCTTTTTATTCGTTGTTTTCTTGATGTTACTTGAACATTTACGTAGAGTAAAATTGATGCAACTTACACTTCTCCCAACCATTACTTGGGTTATTTATCGAATCATTGTTTTACTAATACTAATTGCATTATGAATTCTTA
>CANCEQ010000165.1 GCA_947375085.1 Flavobacteriales bacterium | reverse complement strand
AAAAGAATAGTCATTTGACATATCTTTGAAAACTACCAATCTGTAATCTTGTGGGTGTGTATCTTTTTTCATTTTAATATATTATAAGCTTTTTAAAGTTCCTCATTAAGGGAGTGCAAATATATTGAAAGTTTTTTAATTACATCATTTTTTTAAGAAATTAAAATAAACTTTCACTACTTTACGTTATTTTTGAACTCAAATATACCTTGTTAAGTGAAAAAACACATTCTATTTTTCTATTTTTCTGTAATTACACTCTTATTTTTAGGTAGTGGATGCAAAAAAATACAAGGTTTTTCCAAAGGAAATCTTTCTTTTTCTGTTGATACAGTAGTTTTTGACACTGTCTTTACAACCATTGGCTCTACAACAAAACAATTCAAAATCTATAATACCGATTCAAAAACAATCACCATTGATGAAATCGAATTAATGGGGGGAACTTCTTCTCCTTTTAAAATGAATCTTGATGGTTCTTCAGGAAAAAGTTTTTCAAACGTTAAAATTGAAGGAAAAGATAGTTTATTTACTTTTTTAGAGGTTCGTTTGAAGGTAAATAATCAAACCAATCCAATGGTCATTCGAGACTCTATTCGATTTAGAACAAATGGAACTGATCAATACATTCAATTGGCAGTTTGGGGGCAAGACATGTATTATCACTATTCTAGATTGACTGCTGGAAATCAAGAATTAGACTTAAATGAAGGGACCTGGCCAAATGACAAGCCGCACCTTATATATGGAGCTGCTTTTATAGACGAAGGAAAAACATTAAATATTCAGGCTGGAACAAAAGTTTATCTTCATAAAAATGCGCTTTTATACAATTACAAAGGAACTTTAAATATTAATGGGGAATTAAACAATGAAGTTACATTTCAAGGAGACAGATTGGAATCCGATTATGCAGATGTTTCAGGTCAATATTATGGTATCTATTTTGACTCTGCACGTCCTTCTTCAATAAATTATGCAATTATAAAAAATGGAACTACCGGAATCCATTTGTTTTCAAATAATGAGACAAATACTACAAATTACACACTAACTGTAACTAATACAAAAATTTACAACAACGCAAACAATGGTATATTAATCTATTCCGGAGCTAGTGTTTTTGCTGAAAATTGTGTAATTAGTAAAAATGAATCTTTCGGACTTCTTGTTTTACTTGGTGGTGACTTCAACTTTAATCATTGTAATATTTTAGGTTATAATTCAAATTCAAAAAACCAGGCAGTTGGCATCGCAAATCACTTTAATATTGATGGTGTAACTAATGTAGGCTCTATACATCAAGGTATAATTAAAAATTCAGTTATATATGGTAATTTATCTTCTGAAATAGCATTTGACACCATCAGTTTATCAGGAGTAACGTTGAATTTTAATATTCAAAGATGCCTAATTAAAAAAGAAATAATTGGAACAGACCCTTTTTATAAAAATGGAAATATCTGGAATAAAGATCCATTATTCAATAACATATCGGAACGAAAATACACTTTTGTAAATGCATCTCCTCTAAAAGGCGCTGCAGATGACAACTTTCCTACTTTTTCAGGAAAAACAATTGAGGGGTTGAGCTTCTCCCCTGGAAATATCGGAGCATATTAAATTAAATTAAATTAAATTCCATCTTATTTATATAGGAAACAATTACAAGGAATTCAATCATAAAATATACAAATCAATTTAAAACGATTAGGACCAAATAATCAGTAGTTTTATTAGCTAGGGACAATCCTCTCACTTTAGGTCTAACATTTTGGTTATGTAATTTTTCAACGTTCGTCACACATCAACCCTAAGATAGATTTACCCCCTTAAGGATTTTAATTACAATAATAAAGAATGTAAAGCCCTAAAAATCTGAAAACATATCAATTAGAATAAAAAAGGTATTTATCCCTCAAAGGAATAAATACCTAATCCAATTATTAAAAACAGAAACGTGTTTATTTCGCTATCTCGTCGTAACGTGTTTTGAATGCTTCGTGCTCCTCAAACCAAGGTGCTACTTTATTATACAAAGCCACTGCTTTATCTTGCTGTTTTGCAGCGATATAACATTCAGCCGTTTGCATAATCCCCATTACGAATAAATCTTTATCTGCGTCTGACCAACCTTCTAAGTGTTGAATTGTAGGTAAAATTTTCTCGCATTCTTTCCAAATAACAGTCGCTCCACCTTTATCGTTTCCTCTATATTTAGCAGCTGCTTCTATGAATTTACCTCCTACAGGATGTTTTGTAATTTTAGCATATTTCGTTGCCCATCCTGCTGCATCTTTGAATTTATCTGAAGATAAAGCATTACTCACACGCTCTACCATACTCATTTGAAATTCATCAACAAACTCTGCATTGTTTTTTAAACACGCAGAATCTTTGTCAATTTTGATCGCTTTTGCTAAACTTCCAATAGCTTCTTTGTAAGGATCAGGAAATTTTTCACTAGGAGTACCTGAAATTGATATTTTATATAAACCTTTCGCCATCCACATCAATGGATCTGGGTGTTTTTGTAAATGTTCTTTTTGAGAGTATTTGTGCGCAGATGTTACCAATTTCTCATACTTCCCATCGGCATATAAGATTTTTAAATCATCAAAATCTGGTTCTTGCGTGAAACTTAAAGTGTATGAAAACACCATTAATATTAAACAAATTACATTTTTCATAGTTGACGTTTTTGAATATCATTCAATAATTGGGCCTAATGTATTAAAAAAAAATGGTAGTTCGTTAATTTAGAACAGAAATTAGTGATTGGAATTGTTTCATCAAAACTCTTTCTAACTTTTTGAGATCACCAAAAGTATGCCATCCTTCATCGTCCATATGGCCATTTTTTTAACTGAATATTTAATCTATATTTTGATTCCTATTTTGTAGCATTAACTTCAATTTTATATCATCATATACTATCCCAATAATCAAAACGATTGCTGCTATTGATAATACATAAAGTTTTAACGTAGAATATAAAATACCTCCCAATAATCCGCCGATAAAGAAAAAAGTAATGATTGTCATTCGCAATTTTATGGAAGAATACAGTTTCTCTTTTTGCTCTTTTTGTTTATAGAAAAACAATTGGGACAATTCTATTCCTAAATCTGTAAATAATCCTGTTAAATGTGTTGTACGGATTGTTGCGTTAGATATTGTAGTCACCAAGGAATTTTGAAGCCCCATTGCAAAAAGCAAACTACAAGCAAGTAAATTAGGGTTTTTAGATATTAAAAATGGACCAAAAACCGCTAACAACAATAGTATTACACTTTCAATAATAGTTGGGATTATATAAACGAACCTGTAACTTTTTTTTGACAAAAATTCAACTATAAAATTTGAAACGAAGGAACCTAAAAAAAAGAAGAAAATGTATAAGAAATAGACAAATCCTTGCCAAAAATGGAGTTTAAAAATTTCATCTACAAAGAAAGCAAAGTGTCCAGTAACATTAGTTGTCAAGCGCTTAACAGCTAAAAAACCAGCTACATTTACTATCCCAGCTACAAAAGAAAGTAAAGATGCTATTTTTAAATTATGTTTTAAAGTCCTTGCTTTTCCTTTGTGTCTAAACATGTATAATGTTGTGAAATTATGAATTACTCTATTTCAATAAATGACAATCGATTTTGCTACTCTTTTTTTTAACACGGAGTTTAAAATGAGTTCTTCACGGAGTTTCTCAGAGTTTTAATTTCTTATTTTAATTACTTCCCCTAAATTACAATTTAACCTTTAAATTTTTACGAATATCATCGTAAGTGTATTTCAATTTTATGAATGGATTTTAGTTATTATCCCTATGATTCTATCTATAAATGGTTAGAAGTTATTTTTTTCTTTTTTTTGGGTATTCAGTTTTTGTACGACCATTTACTTTTTTTGTCGTTTTTTTTGTCCATTCTACACTTCCTTTCGAATAGGTAAATTCTGTTGTTTCCAATTCAGCCATTAGGTCAGTATGATTAAATTTTGGTTGTATAAATTGAATCTTCTCGTTATAAATCATAAATTCAACTGAATTAAGGTCATTGTGTTTGCAGACTCCAACAATTTCACCATTTTCAAATGTACAATCAGACAAAAGTACTTGATCAACAAAACCATATGCTAACCCACTGATGAATCCTACCCCTTGTAAAAGTCCATTAACGCATTTACATTGAAAATGAACTTGTAGACTTTTACTTAATTTATATGGTTTTCCATTAAGTTCGCCTTCGATTTTATTTGGTGTAAAACTTACTACAAAATAGTCATCAACAACACCTGTAAATAATTTACCATCTTTGTATCTATAACAATATAATTTTTCGTCTATAGATTGTTTTTCTAACCTCACTTCATAATTCACGTAAGGATTATTATATATTTCCTTATTAAATCCACCGTTAATAGTATCCTTTCTCCATCCATTAGCCAAAGTATAACCAGCGATTGTTTCTCCTACAAATGAATTATAAGTTAATCCATCATTTGGATAAATAGTTTTTGAATAGTCAGGACCTTGAGGTTGATTAATTTGCAAACTATCGATTTGGCCATAAACTAAAATATGACAGACTAAAAATAAAATTATTAATATATTTTTCATTAGTATTTCAATTAATTGATTTATAACAGGTTATACATTATCTACATTTAAACTTAATTCAATAGATTTTGGATACAACTTTAAAATTTTATTTAGTTGTTCGTCTCGAAAAAATGTATCTTTAAAAATAGAAAAACTGACAATTTCATCTGTCCAATTTAAAAAAACACAACCCTTTTCATCTCTTTCAATGTTAACACTATAACTTTTTGGAAAACCATCAACGAAAACAATTTCGTCAGATTTATCAAAATATAAATGAAATATTATTTGATATTCATCTGAAATATTTTCAATTTCAAAATTTCTTTCAAAATAGATTCCTGAATTATCTGAAGCAATAGATATACTCATTGCTTCATTACAAATATTATATTCCTTAAAAAAGGAATATGCACTATAATTTTCAAAATATTCTAAAAATACACTAATATATTCCTCGGCACTTACTGTTTCTTTTTGATCTAATAAAGTAGAAAGTTTTTGCTCTAATATTTTAACAAATTTGGGAAATTCTTCCGAATAGAAACCTTCAATATAAATTTCATTATTTCCCATTTTGACTATTTATCAGCTATTCCACACTCTTAATCAACAACCCTAAAATCTCTTGTGCGGCTTTTGAAATCTTTGTTCCTGGACCGAAAACTCCGAAAACTCCGGCTTTGTATAAGAAATCATAATCTTGTTGTGGAATTACTCCTCCTGCAACTACCATAATATCTTCTCTACCTAGTTTTTTCAACTCTTCGATAACTTGTGGTACCAATGTTTTGTGTCCTGCTGCTAATGAGGAAACTCCTAAAATATGTACGTCGTTTTCAACGGCTTGTTTCGCTGCTTCTCTTGGTGTTTGGAATAATGGCCCAATATCAACATCAAAACCAATGTCAGCGAAGGATGTAGCAATTACTTTTGCTCCTCTATCGTGACCATCTTGTCCCATTTTAGCCACCATAATTCGAGGTCTTCTTCCCTCTAATTTACTAAAACGATCTGCCATTTCTTTGGCCAATTCAAAATCTTTATCTTTCATCGATTCAGCTGAATAAACACCACTAATTGAACGAATTACCGCTTTATATCTTCCAAACGTTTTTTCCATTGCTGAAGAAATTTCGCCTAAAGTAGCTCTCACTCTTGCGCATTCAATCGCTAATGCTAATAAATTACCTGTTCCTTTTGCTGCTGCTTCGGCTAAATTATCCAAAGCAATTTCAACTGCTTTCGCATCACGATTCGCTTTCATTTCTTGAATACGCGCAATTTGAGACAAACGAACTTTTGAATTATCTACCTCCAGAATATCCATTTGGTCTTCTTTCTCCAATTGATATCTGTTCACACCTACAATAATGTCTTTTCCTGAATCAATTCTCGCTTGTTTTCTTGCAGCTGCTTCTTCGATTCTCATTTTCGGCAAACCGGTTTCAATCGCTTTCGCCATTCCTCCTAATTCTTCTACTTCTTGAATCAATTTCCACGCTTCTTGAGTCAATTCTTCCGTTAATTTCTCAACATAGTAACTTCCACCAAAAGGATCTATAAATGAGGTAATTCCTGTTTCTTCTTGAATGTATATTTGTGTATTTCTAGCAATTCTAGCTGAAAAATCAGTTGGTAAAGCGATTGCTTCATCCAATGCATTGGTATGTAATGATTGTGTTCCTCCCAAACCTGCTGCCATCGCTTCGATACACGTTCTCGCCACATTGTTAAATGGATCTTGCTCTGTTAAACTCCAACCTGAAGTCTGACAATGTGTTCTCAAAGCCAATGACTTATCTGATTTCGGCTCAAACTGTTTTACCAATTTCGACCAAACCAAACGACCTGCTCTCATTTTAGCTATCTCCATATGGTGATTCATTCCAATCGCCCAAAAGAAACTCAAACGAGGCGCAAATTCATCCACATTCATGCCTGCTTTAATTCCTGCTCTCAAGTACTCCAAACCATCCGCCAAAGTATATGCTAACTCAATTGCAGCTGTTGCTCCCGCTTCTTGCATGTGGTAACCTGAAATCGAAATGGAATTGAATTTCGGCATATTCTTCGCTGTGTATTCGAAAATATCAGCGATAATTTTCATAGAAGCATCTGGTGGATAGATATACGTGTT
>CANCEQ010000164.1 GCA_947375085.1 Flavobacteriales bacterium | reverse complement strand
CCTGTTTTATTAGATAATGAAGGTAAAGAAATTCACGATGCGGATGCAGAAGGTTATTTATGTATAAAATTTCCTTGGCCATCTATGTTGAGAACTACTTATGGCGATCACGAAAGATGTAAAAACACTTATTTCTCAAATTACAATGGTTATTATTTCACTGGAGACGGTGCCAAAAGAGATGAGAATGGAATGTATCGAATCATAGGAAGAGTAGATGATGTAATCAATGTTTCGGGACATCGATTTGGAACAGCAGAAATCGAAGATGCTATAAATAAAAATAAATATGCTATTGAATCTGCAGTTGTAGGTTATCCTCACGAAATTAAAGGACAAGGAATTTATGCTTATGTTGTAGTAAGCAATACAAATGACTCTGATGCTGTTATTGCTCAATCCATTTCAGATTCTGTAAGTGAATTTATCGGAAGGATTGCTAAACCAGATAAAATTCAAATTGTAAAAGGATTACCAAAAACAAGGTCAGGTAAGATTATGAGACGTATTCTTCGTAAAATTGCAGAAGGTCAACTTTCAAATTTTGGAGATACTTCGACACTTTTGGACCCAAGTTTGATAGATGACATTTTAAAAGGAGCTCAATAATTGAAATAAAGTTTTATAAGAAAAAATTAAAGAAAATAAAGCATGAAAAAAATAGTTTATTTAGTTGCAGTAATTCTAGCAGGAAATTCATTTTCTACATTTGCTCAAATGCCCAATTTAAAAAAGGGACTTGAAAAAGTCACTACTTTAAAACCAGGATCAACTTCACTAACTGAAGATGAAGTTGCTAGAGGATTAAAAGAAGCTTTAAACAATGGTATTGAAAAAGGAGTAAGTCAGTTATCAAAACCGGATGGTTATTTTAAAGATCCACAAATTAAGATTCCAATGCCTGCTGAAGCTAAACAAGTGGAAGAAAAATTAAGAAAACTTGGTCAAGGTAAAAAAGTAGATGATGCTGTTGAATCAATCAATAGAGCTGCTGAAGATGCAGCAAGTGCTTCTAAAGATTTATTTGTTGCAGCAATTAAAAACTTAACATTAAAAGATGTAATGAATATTTTACATGGAAAAGATGATGCAGCTACTGCTTATTTAAGCTCAAACACTCGTGCTGCTTTAGTTGAAAAATTTAAGCCTATCATTTCCAACTCTCTTGATAAAGTAGGTGCTACAAGATATTGGTCTTTAGTATTCACAACTTATAATGCAATACCATTGGTTCAAAAAGTTAATCCGGATTTAGTTGAATATGCAACAAACAAAGCGATTGATGGATTATTCATTCAAATTGCAAAAGAAGAATTAGCGATAAGAAAAAATCCAGCGGCACGTGCAACTGAATTATTGAAAAAAGTATTTGGTAATTAATATTCTAAAAGAGAATAAAATTTATTACAACTTTTCAGGCTGCTTTGCAGCCTGTTTTTTTTTTATGTATTTAAATAAATAGTGAGTACCTAAACTTGTACCAGCACCTAAAACAGCCCCAGCTAAAACATCAGTTGGATAATGAACTCCTAAATACATTCTTGAATAACCAATCGATGAAGCCCATAAAAAAGAGGGAGCAATTACATACCATTTTGGATACATTAAACTCATTGAGGTAGCTGTCGCAAATGCCATTGAAGTATGACCAGAGGGAAATGAGTGAGACCCCCCTTTTGTATATTTCACAATATCATTTGGATAGGTTACAAATGGACGTGTTCTGTTAACTGATAATTTCACGGTTGTAGTAAGTAAACTGCCAATTACTGTAGCTGATATGATTTCATAACTATTCATTCGCATTTCTTTATCTTTACGAATAAGTCCTGTAGCTAATAAACCAACAGGCAATCCAATCCCGCCATAATCTACACTATTCGTTATAAAAGTCATTACTTTTCCTCCAGCAGGTGTATAAGAGCCATTTATTTTTTTTAGTAAATCGATATCGCCATTTTGAGAAAAACTTTGAAAACTAAATAGGCAAATCAATAAAATAATACTACTTCTCATCATGAATTTAAAATTGAAAAATCAGGTAATTCAGCTAAATACTCAAATGAATTTTCACTTCTATTAATCCTACAATTAACATGGGTTAATCCATTCGTTAAGAATAAGTAATTTACATTCAGTTGAAAGTTATATTGAGATACTTGGTGCAAAACCTTCTGATTAATAGCTACTTCAGGCGCTTTACACTCAACAATCAGTTTGGGCTGTTGATCAAGCCCAAACACAACAATATCGCACCTTCTAGCTAATTTATTCACCTTAATTGAATACTCGGAAACAATAAGTCCCAAAGGAACATTTTTATCGTTGACTAAATAATGAATAATATGCTGTCTAACCCATTCTTCTGGAGTCAACAAAAGTGTTTTTTTCCTCGCTACACACCATACAAAAATCTGCTCACTTTTTTTTGTAAGCTTCAAATTTGCTTTTGGTAATGCAAGCGGTTGAATCATTATAAAATAAGAAGTTCTATGTTTTTATATTTCAAGTTAAAGACTTTTCCAAGCACTTCACTTGTTAAAACTCCTTTGTAAATATAAACACCACTTCTAAATCCTTCATCTGATTTAATCAATTCCTTACAACCTCCTTTTTCACCCATCTCTAAAAGAATTGGAGAAAAGATATTAGACAAAACTAATGAAGCCGTTCTAGATACTCTAGATGCAATATTTGGAACACAATAATGAATAACTCCGTGCTTAACAAAAGTTGGTTCATTGTGATTTGTTACTCTTGAAGTTTCAAAACATCCTCCTTGATCAATACTAACATCTACTAATACAGATCCTGTTTGCATTGATTCAATCATTTCTTCAGTAACCACACAAGGAGTTCTTCCTAATGGCGCTCTTAATGCACCAATAACTACATCCGCATTTTGAATCGCTTTCGCTAAACTCTTAGGTTGAATAACAGAAGTATATAAACGAGTACTTGAATTATTTTGTAAACGACGTAAACGAGACATAGAATTATCAAACACTTTAACAGAAGCTCCTAATCCTTGAGCCGCTCGAATAGCATAATCCCCAACAGTTCCTGCTCCGATTACAACTACTTCAGTTGGTCTTACACCTGTAATACCTCCTAACATAATTCCTTTACCTGTATTGTAACAAGAAAGTAACTCACCAGCAACGATAATTGAAGTCGTACCAGCAATTTCACTCATCGCTCTTACAATAGGAAAAACACCTTCATCATCACGAATAAAATCCCAAGCAATTGCTGTAATTTTCTTCGTCATTAATTTTTGTAAAATAGCTTTCGCTTGAATTGAAATTTGAAGAGCAGAAACCAATGTTTGATTACCCTTCATCATATCTACCTCTTCTTCAGATGGCGGACCAACTTTGAAAATAATATCACATTGAAAAATCTCATTCGGATCGTGACAAATTTCAGCTCCAGCCTCACTATAATCGCGGTCTGAATAATTAGCCATCTCACCACTTTTCGATTCAATTTTAACTCTATGGCCATTCAAAACTAAAATGTGAACCGCTTCTGGAACTAAAGCTACACGTCTTTCTTGAAAAACAGTTTCCTTTGGGATACCAATAAATAATTTCCCTTTTTTTGGTGCAATCTCTAACATTTCTTCTTTTGGAAGTAAACTACCTTGTTGCATCAAATGTTTAATAATTTCTGGATCTGTTTTCATTTCAATTAGTATGAATTATCAATAAACCGTTAATACCAACAAAAACAATTGATTAAAACCACAAATTGTAGAATCGAATTGTTTATGTTCGTTACTGCGAATATACATCCAAAATGTGTTTTTTGGAAATAGAATATCCTTTTTTTAATTAGATTAAAGAAAAAATTCAAATTAAATTTTGACAGAATAAAAAAATAGTTAAAATCTCTTAAGTATTATAACTAAATTAACCTAAATTTAAATGGTATGAATACCCAAATTACAACCGTTACATTTTTTAAATTCACGTCATTAAAAGCGAAAATATGGGCGTTTTTTATGATGCAATTTGCTCATCCTTCTCTTAAAAAAACAGAAAATCAAACGTTTTATAAACTGATGGGGAGCGGTAAAGGTTTAGGGTTTAACCCTCTACCTGATTGGACAACCTATTGTCTAATTCAAGTTTGGAATACAGAAAAAGATGCGGAAACATTTTTAACTAACTCTACTATCGTATCTAGATATAAACACAACAGTAGTGAAGTTCAAACCATTTTCATGAAAAACATTAGTTCTAACGGACTTTGGTCAGGACAAAATCCATTTACTAAAAGTAATGATCTAAATCTTGAAAATCAATTCATAGCAGCAATCACAAGAGCTACTATTAAAAATAAAAGAATGTTGAAATTTTGGAAATATGTACCAACATCTCAAAAACCACTAAAAGATGCGAAAGGATTATTCTTCACAAAAGGCATCGGGGAAATTCCATTGAAACAAATGTCAACCTTTAGTATTTGGGAAACATTTGAAGACTTGAAAAATTTCGCTTATAATAGTGAAGAACACAAGAAAGCAATACTGCTAACTAAAGAACTAAAATGGTATTCTGAAGAATTATTTGCACGCTTTCAACCTTACAAAACAATTGGAACATGGCAAGGTCAAAAATGGGATTTTAATCCGCCTGTGCAATAATAGTCATTACTCCAAACGACTTATTTTTATTGAAAAATTGTTTGATTCTAAACCATAGCATACCTCTTACATATCCCCAAAACTCACCTTCCATATTTTTAGACCAATCGATGTTCTTTTTCTCCATTAAACTCATCCAATATAAATTATAAGGATCTAGTGTTCCATTGATTTTCAAGTCCACAATCGAAAAACCTTCATCTTGAAGAAGTTTCTTTATCGTACTAGGTGAAAATAAAAAAGTATGTCTAGGAGTATGATAACCAGCCCAATTTGCTCCAAACTTCTTTCTACCTTCAGATTCAAAATTGGGGACCTCTATAACAACTAGACCTTTCGGAGCTAAAATTGATTTTATTTTTTTCAAAGTCGCCTTAGGTGCATAATCATGTTCTAAATAATGCCACATTGTAATTACATCTGGTGATTTTACAGTCTTGAATTTCTCTAATTCAGTTACCTCCAATTTCAACCTATCAAATTGAGATTTTTCATCCCTCCATCCTTTATCAGAAAAATCAATTCCAATGCAATTAGACGAATACATAGAGGATAATTTGGATAAAAAAGTTGGCTTCCCACATCCAATATCTAAAATAGTCGTTTTTTGATTGAGAGTTATGTATTTAGATATTAAATCAACTCGCTTCTTATCTAATTTTTGTTGACTATTATCTACCATCACCTGATACTTACCCCAAGCACTCGATCCTCTATAAGGCAAATAATTTTGAGTATAATAGGTCTCAATTTTGTCTAGATCCACTCTTGGATTTAAAAATACTAAACTACAATTTCCACATTGATCAAAATTAAACATCTCATCTCTCTCATGCATCTGTGCATACGTTGAAATAAATGAATTTAAATTTTCACTTCCACAAATTGGACACTCATTTAATTTATTCACACGATCTTGTATTATACTGTTTTTCAAATCTATCAAAATGATGATTTAATCTACCAATTCAGAAACAATTTTAGCTGAAAGCAAACAAAGAGGTATTCCCCCTCCAGGATGGACAGATCCACCACAAAAATACAATCCATCAATTTTACTTGAGAAATTTGGATGTCTTAAAAAAGCTGAAAATTTTGAATTACTTGATGCACCATACAAAGAACCACGATGCGATTTCGTTTTTGATTCTATCGTTCGAGGATCTAAAATCGATTCACAAACTATGTATTTCTCAATATCAGTCTTTAAAATTGAATTAATTTTAGCGATGATGTTCTTTTTTGATAATTTAATTAATTTATCCCAATCTTGATTAAAATTAGCCGAAGTGTTAATCATCACGAACCAATTTTCACAACCTTTGGGAGCATCTTCTCCTTCCACTTTACTGGTTATATTTACATAAATCGTAGGGTCTTCTGGAATAGATTGTTGATTAAATATTTGATCAAACTCTTTTTCATAATTTTCACTAAAGAAGATATTATGTAAATCCAATTCAGGAAAAGATTTTTGAATACCCCAATAAAATATGATTGCTGAACTTGATCTCTCTTGCTTAATTATTTTTTTAGGAGGTAAATCATCTTTCAACAAACTTGAATAACTCGTGAAAATATCAGAATTCGAAACCACTATATCCGATTGATATTCAACTCCTTTACTGACAACTCCTTTTGCCTTTTTATTTTCAATTCGTATTTTCTGAACCTCTTCATTAAACTTAAATTGAATCCCTTTTTCTTTTGCTAATTCAAAAAGACTTCCTGAAATTTCTTTCATTCCTCCTTTTGGTAAATAAGTCCCTAGATTCATCTCTAAATGAGGAATCATAGTCATAATCCCTGGAGTTTTATAGGGCGACGAACCATTATAAGTTGCGTATCTATTAAATAGTTGAACTAATTTTTCATCTTTAAAGTAAGCTTTATTCGTCTCATTTAAAGATTGATTTATATCCAATTTATAAGATAATGCTAATGCTTTTAAAGTTGAAAGGGATAAATAGGTTCCTAATTTATGTAAGGATTTTTCTAGAAAAATACCCGAAGTTAAATTATACTTTTCCTCGTTTCTACTTAAATAGTTTTCAATGGACTCTTTACTGACTTGAAATGATTTAACAAGATCAGCAACAAAC
>CANCEQ010000163.1 GCA_947375085.1 Flavobacteriales bacterium | reverse complement strand
ACAATTACATTTGAAATTTCTTGTTTCAGCTGTGATATTAAATAATTTTCATTTTTAATCTTTTCGCTTAAGATGCGAAGCGCTTCAGCAGGATTAAGAGTACTATTTATTGTATCCGACATAATCATTGTAATTTGAACATACAAAGTTGTTAAAGTTTCGTCGGAAGTGCTTGTTTTTGCTGTTAAATAATGTTAACATTGCCCTACAAAAATGAATAAAAAGTGTTAAAATGGAACCACGTAAATGTCAAGAATGCACTCAAGTATTAAGAGGTCGAAAAGATCAAAAATTTTGCTCTGATTACTGTCGTAATACTTTCAACAACCGTTTAAATGAAGATGCTACTAATTATGTTAGAAGAATAAACAATATTTTAAGAAAAAACCGAAGAATTTTATCAACCCTGAACCCGAATGGTAAAATAACGATAGAAGGTATTAAATTAGGAGAAGAAGGATTCAACTTTCATTATTTCACAAATATTTATAAAACTCAAAAAGGAGCAATTTATCATTTTTGCTACGATCAAGGGTACTTAAAAATGGAAAACGATCAATATATGTTAGTTCAAAAACAAGATTACGTAAAATAATTTTTATTATAAATGCCTGATTTTTAAACACATAAATAAATTATCAAAAAAATATTAATTTTAATTAAACCTTTTTGAAAACATTAGGTCTAATTAAAAAACAACATTATTATTTTTAACTTAAAATTTAATATTATGAAACTTAAAACTGGAATTTCGCTTTTATTAGCAGGTGCAACATTAAGCCTTGCAATTGTAAGTTGTAAAAAAACTAATACAACCCCTGCATCACCAACTGATACTGACACTTCAGTTGCTGCAGACAATAGTTTAGCTGAAGGGATTTATAATGATGTTCAAAATATTTCAGACCAAGCAGCTAATGGTGAATTAAAATTTTATTCACCCCAATACACAAGTACAAATTCAGATTTTGAATCATTTGAAAAAAACACTTGTGCAACAATCACTCATGATTCGGTTTCAGTTCCTAAAACTTTAACAATTGACTTTGGGACAAGTAATTGTTTATGCCAAGATGGAAATAATAGAAGAGGTAAAATCAACATTTCCTATATTGGTAAGTATAGAGACAGTGCTTCTGTACATACAATATCATTCGCAGATTATTTTGTAAATGACAATCAAATTATCGGCACAAAATCAGTGACTAATAATGGCAAAAATTCAAATGGCCATACAACTTTCACAATTGCAGTTGATGGTCAAATTATAAAAGCAAATTCGGCAGGAACGATTTCTTGGAAATCTAATAGAACAAGAGAATGGCTATCTGGAGAATTGACTCGAAAGGATTGGACTGATGACGTATATTCTATTACTGGATCTACTTCTGGATCAAATTCAAATGGAAGTTCTTATACTGCTTTAATTACATCTCCATTACATAGAGCATTAAACTGTAATTGGTTTGACGCTGGTGTTATAGAAATAAATCAAACGGGGAAAGTACTTAAAACAATCGATTACGGTACAACAGGAACTTGTGATGCAAATGCAACAGTGACTATATTAGGAAAAACATATCCTATTACGTTGAAATAAAAATCAACTTTAGAATTAACAAGAAAGGCAGTCAAAATTGACTGCCTTTCTTGTTTTTATTCTTCAAGTATTTTCTCCATCACATAATCCTCCATCAAAAAACCATTTCCTATATCTATATTTTCTTCTTTAATTATTTTAAAGCCATTTTTTAAATAAAAATCAATTGCTTTATTAAATCTATTGACATTCAAAGTAAGCGAATTGATACTATTTGTTTTGGAAACCATTTCAACCTGTTCAATTAATTTGAGCCCTACTCCTTTCCCTTGAGATTCAGGTAATACATAAATTTTATGAATTTTAGCATTTCCAATTGAAGGATAGTTTAATTCGGCTCCAATAAACCCTAAATCATTTCCATCATCTGACAAAATATAAAATTGATGACCATTTTCAATTTGAGATGCTAAAACTTCAAGTGAATACATCCAATTCAACATGTATCGAATTTGTTCTGTTGAAAGTATTTTTTTAAATGTATCAGGCCAAGTTAATTCAGCTATCTTTTTAATTCTGAAAACATCCTTTTTTGAAACTTCAATTATTTCCATTTGTGTAATTTGAGGACTAAAATTAAAATTGTGTCAGTCAATATCCTAAATTAATATAAAATTTTACAACAAAATTTGATTTATATTCATAGAAATACTATATTCGATAAAATACAAAAGAATAGATTATGAATACAATCACAACTGAAGGAGTAAAAATTACGGTAGATACCCAATTTAGAGCAGATTTATCTGAAGTGAATGAAAATCAATTCTTTTTCAATTACCATATTGAAATCACCAATAATAATGATTACACAGTACAACTCTTACATAGAGATTGGTATATATTTGACTCATTAAATTACCCTAATAAAGTCAGCGGAGAAGGTGTGATAGGTGAACAACCTATTTTAAAACCAGGACAAACATTCACTTATGTTAGTGGTTGTGGATTAACTTCTGAAATTGGTTTTATGAAAGGATATTATACGTTTAAAAACTTAATCAATCACGATTTTTTTAAAGTTGACATTCCTACTTTTCATTTAGAGTATCGCGGAAAATTAAATTGATTCAAAAAAATACGAAAGTTCATATTTTAATTAACGGTTGTTACATACATTTGTAAGTAACAACCGTTTTTTTTATGAAATATTTTTACTCTTTCGTTCTAATCCTTTTTCTTACATCATGTGCAAGTATTCAACCTGAAATACCAACCACTTCAGTTGCAGAAACACCAACATTAGTTCAACCCTCTTCTACAGTTGTAGTACCTATAAAAATTAATTTAACTCCCTATTTTAAAGACACTGATAAATCAGTTCCTAAAAAATTTTCTGGAAAAGAAGAAAATTGTGAAGGTGTAAGTTTTGCTTATTCCTTTTTAAGAGAACCTATTTCTTTCAAAGGTGATGGAAGTGATTTACAATTTGATGTCGACGGGAAATATTCTTTAAATATCAATTACTGTCCTCAGTGTACTGATTTATTTAATGATAAAGGAAATTGTGTTGTTCCAAGAATTTATGCTAGTTGTGGAAGTAATGGTGAACCTATGAGAGAAATATCGGTAGGTTATACTACTTCCATCGATTTAACAAATGATTTTAAACTTAAATCAACGACCAATTTAAGAAATGTAGATATCAAAAATCCTTGTGAGATAACCGTTTTTAAATATGACGCTTCAAAAACATTAAAAAAAGAAATAACAAAAGCCTTAGAAAATATAGAGAAGGACATTGATAAAGAAATCGGGAAAGTAAATTTAAAACCTGAAGCAGAAAAAGCCTGGAAAATTATAGCTCAACCAATTTCACTCGGAAAGTTTGGCTTTTTCCATACTAACCCTTCAAAAATCGGATTTGACAATTTAAATTTCAAAGAAAATTATGCAACTGCTGAATTGGAATTGGTTTTAAGTCCAACTCTAACCACAACAAAATTAGATTATAAACCTATTGCCTTACCTAAATTAAGTGATGTTAAACAAAGTAAAGGATTCAACATTACATTAGATGTAGTTGCAACTTATGATTCATTAAGTAAAATATTGACTTCAGAATTAAAAGGTAAAGAGATAATGCTAAAAAAGAAAAAGGTGATTTTTGAAAGTATTGATGTATTTGGAGCATCTAACAATCAGCTAAATCTTAAAATTGGATTTTCAGGCAGTAAAAAAGGAACACTTTATTTAGTTGGAACACCTAATTTCAATGAAGAAACTCAAACGATTTCATTTCCTGATATGACTTTTGATGTAAAAACTAAAAGCGCTTTATTGAAATCTGCAAAATGGTTGTTTAGTGATAAAATAACCGATGCTTTAAGAAAAAACTCTACAGTCGATTTACATCCTCATTTAAAAAATGTCCAACTAATGATGGAAAAACAGTTAAATACTAAACTTGATCAAGGTGTTATTTTAAAAGGTTCAATCACTCAAATATCAATGAAAGGTATCTATCCTAATAAAGAAACACTTACCTTAAGAGTAAACACAACAGGTAAGCTAGAATTAGAATTGTAATTTGAGGTTAAGATTGAAATTAAAATGAAGATAAACGAAAACTGAGCTTGTCAAAGTTGAGATTGAATCAATTATCTTTTTTGACCTCTTGTCTTTGGTTTCTTGTATTTCTTCTTGATTTCAATTTTATATGAACCACCCAAGTTTACTTTTGTGTTTTTCTTTTTCTTTTCGTGAAAAGCACCTAAAGAATCTTTGATATTTGCTTCTGGAGAATAATTAACACCTGGAATTACCGGACGTTCTTGTTCAATTAATTCGTCAGAAATCACAACTTCTTCTGGCATATCAAGCATCGGAATTTTCATTTTCATCATCTCTTCAATCGGAAGCTGGAATTTTTGTTCTGCTTCTGTGATAAAAGAAATAGCTACACCGTCTTTATCTGCTCTACCTGTTCTACCTATACGATGTATGTAATTAGATGAATCATCAGGCATATCGAAATTAATAACGTGTGTCACATCTGAAATATCCAAACCTCTTGATACTAAATCTGTTGCAATTAATCCACGATTTACACCATCTTGAAAGTGTCTTAATGAATTAAATCGGAAATTTTGAGATTTATTTGAGTGAATAATTCCAAATTCACCTGGATATTCTAATGAAATCAGATCATGCAATTGATCAGCTAATCTTTTACTACCTGTAAAGATTAACACTTTCGTCATGTCTTGGTTTTTCTCCAATAAATGAAGTAACAAATTCACTTTCGTAAAGAAATTAGGAACGGAATAACCTGACTGAATAATTTTTTCTAATGGAGTCCCGTGAGCAGCAGCTTCAATTTTTTGTGGACTATTGAAATATTCTTCAATTATTAATTCCACATTTTCATCTAAAGTTGCTGAGAAAAGTAAATTTTGTCGCTTTTCAGGCATCAATTCTAAAATGTTTTTTAATTGAGTTCTGAATCCCAAATTCAACATTTCATCCATTTCATCAATCACTAATTTCTGAATACATTTCATCTTAAGTGATCCATTCAAAGATAAATCCAAAATCCTACCTGGCGTTGCGACCAAAATATCAAGACCTTGTAATAACATCAATTTTTGAGTATTAATGTTAGCACCTCCGTAAACCCCGCCAACACGTACACTCATGAATTCAGTCAATTTTTCAACTACATCAACTACCTGAATAACAAGCTCTCTAGTAGGGACTAATATAACAACACGAGGTTCAACCTGATTCGAATATTTTAATTGATTTAAAATTGGAAGCAAAAAAGCCAAGGTTTTTCCTGTACCTGTTTGCGCTAAACCAACCACATCTTTTCCTGACATTATAACTGAAAAAGCTTTACTTTGAATCGTTGTAGGATGTTCAAAACCTAAACTATCGATCGCTTTTAAAAGCTGTTTACTTAAATTCAATTCACTAAAAGTCATGATGTGTATTTATTTATATTTTACAAAGGTACGAAAAAGACAGCGAAATCAACATTTAGGAGCGGATAAGTTAATTCTAACAAGGAATTTAGCATGTTCTAATACTCTACTTTTGCAAAGAATATTTTGAAATTATTCAAACTAAGTAATGTCAGAAAAATTAGTCAAAGATTTAGAGGTTCAATTAAAATTAAAAGATTTTAAATTAAATTCTTTGTTAGAAATTACGACTGCCATTAACTCAAATCAGGAAGTTGACCAATTAATCCGAATTTTCGAATTTATCCTTAAAGAACAATTAGGCTTCGACAAATTCATTTTGTTTAACAAACAAGAAGAATGGATCTATTTATTAAAGACCGGATTTAAAGGGAAGATAAAAGATATTGAGGTTGAGAGAGATTTATTTAGATTCAAAGATATTACTGTTATTGAATCATCTCCTTCGTCCATTTTAAATGAATTTGATGTTATTGTCCCTATCATACACAAAGATAAACCATTAGCTTTTCTGCTTATTGCTGGCCTGGAACATCAAAAATTAAAAGTTGCTGAAACAATGACCAATATGAGTTTCATTCAAACTCTTACTAATATCATTGTTGTTGCCATCGAAAACAAACGAATGGCCAAGGCAACCATCAAACAAGAACGATTAAAAAAGGAATTAGAAGTTGCTTCTGTGATGCAAAAACTGCTTTTCCCTTCTGATTTACCTTCGAATATTCGAATGGATATTTCTGCTAAATATAAGCCTCGACATGAAATTGGAGGTGATTATTATGACTTCATTCCTCTTGGAAACGAAGAATATATTTTGTGTATGGCTGATGTTTCTGGTAAGGGTATAAGTGCTGCCTTATTAATGGCAAATTTTCAAGCAACTATCCGCACTATATTCAGATATCAACGATTTGAAATGGATTTCTTGTTGGAAGAATTGAATAAAAAAGTAATGAGAACGGCAAAAGGCGAAAAATTTATCACTTTTTTTATAGCTCATTATAATGCAGACACTCGTGTTTTGAAATATGTAAATGCTGGTCATAATCATCCATTTATAACCAATGGGAAAAAAGTAGAAATGTTAAATCAAGGTTGTATTGGACTTGGAATGATGGATGAACTACCTTTTATTAATGTTGGAGAAAAAATACTAGCACCCAATACCACTCTAGTTCTTTATACAGATGGTGTTGTTGAATTACAAAACCTGACAGAAAATCAATTTGGACT
>CANCEQ010000162.1 GCA_947375085.1 Flavobacteriales bacterium | reverse complement strand
GTAACGTATGCAAGACCCTACAAAAAGCACTTTTTTATTGCTCTGTTCTGCGTTATTTTAATATCGTTAAGTAGTGTACTTCGACCACTTTTAATCTCTGATATGGTTCGGGATTATATAGTTGAAAATCAGAATGGTGAAGCTTTATTGTTTTGGACTTTAACGATTATAGGAATGTTAGCTTTTGAAGCAATACTTCAATTCACAAGTTCTTATTTTAGTAATCTTTTAGCACAAAGTATTATAAGTGATATGCGAAAAAAATTATTCGGGCATATTACGACTTTTAGAATGCGCTATTTTGACAAAACTCCAATTGGTGCTTTAGTAACAAGGGTGGTTTCTGACATGGAAGCTATTTCAGATGTTTTTTCAACTGGATTAGTAGATATTTTAGGAGATGTATTAACATTGGTTGCAGTTGTTTTTACGATGTTTTTTGTCAATTGGCACTTAACTTTATTGGTTTTAATTCCGATTCCTTTATTATTGTTGGCGACTCGAATTTTTGCTCGTTCAATGAACAATTCTTTTTTACAAGAAAGACTTCAAGTAACTCGTTTGAATACCTTTGTACAAGAGCGAATTACGGGCATGTCAATCGTTCAATTGTTTAACCGTGAGAAAGAAGAGTTTGAAGGATTTGAAGAAATTAATAAAGCGCACAGAAAAGCGCATTTAAATGCAATTTGGGCATTTTCTATCTTCTTTCCGGTCGTTGAAATTTTAAGTTCATTATCTATCGCATTTTTGATTGTTTACATTGCTTTTCAAGTAGAAGGAATGAACGGTGCCGATATGAAAACGCAGTATTTAGAAGTAATTAAGTTTACGTTTTGGATTAGTATGCTTTTCAGGCCGATTCGTCAATTGGCAGATAAATTTAATATTCTTCAAAGGGGAACCGTTAGAGCAGAACGTGTTTTTGAAATTCTTGATTTAGATGAACATATTCAGGAAGAAGGTTCACTAACAAAATGTGACTTTAATCAACCAATTAAATTTGAAAATGTTTTCTTCGCATATCAAAATGAAGAGTGGGTTTTGAAAGATATCAATTTGACTATTCAACCTAGTTCAACAGTTGCTTTTGTAGGAGCTACTGGTGCAGGAAAATCATCAATTGTTAATTTATTAGGTCGCTTTTATGAGTTTCAAAAAGGTTCAATTTATATCGGTGATACGAATGTAAAAGATCTTGAATTAGCATTTTTAAGAAATAACATAGCGATTGTATTACAAGATGTATTTTTGTTTTCTGATACTGTTCATAATAACATTACATTAGGAAATGAGTCGATTTCCAGACAACAAGTAATTGATGCTGCAAAAGCAATTGGAGCACATTCTTTTATCGAAAAATTACCCGAAGGATATGATTATCATGTAGGAGAAAGAGGCGGAGTTTTATCAGTTGGACAGAGACAATTATTAGCATTTATAAGAGCTTATGTATACAATCCAACGATTCTTATTCTAGATGAAGCGACATCAAGTGTGGATAACGAATCAGAAGAAATGATTCAAAAAGCGACAGAAGAGTTAACAAAAGGTAGAACATCTATTGTAATTGCTCACCGTATTTCAACAATACAAAAAGCTGATCAAATTGTCGTTTTGGACAAAGGAGAAATAAAAGAACAAGGTACACATACTGAATTACTATCAATTGATGGTTTTTACAAACGATTATATGATAAGCAATTCTCTGAACAACAGTAATATGGAAAAGTTAATTGGTTTAAAAGTAGGAGGAGTTCCAGAGCATTTTAATTTGCCTTGGAGATTAGCTATAGAAGAAGGTGCTTTCAGTAATATCGGTTTAAAACTGCATTGGAGTGATATGGGCGGTGGTACTGGACAAATGATTCGTGGTCTCGAAACCGGTTCGATTGATATCGCTATTTTATTGACAGAAGGTATCACGAAAGCAGTGCTTCAAGGTACCGATGTGAAAATTTTACAAGTATATGTTACTTCACCATTGCATTGGGGAGTTCACGTTCCATTTCATTCAGATATTCATAAAATGGATGATTTAAAAGGGCAGACTTTTGCAATTTCTCGCGAAGGTTCAGGGTCTCATTTGATGGCGTATGTAAAAGCAGATCAAGAAGGATGGGATACAAGTAATTTGAAATTCAATGTAATTGGAGATATTTACGGTGGTCTTTGGGCGTTAGAACACAATGAGGCACAAGCTTTTTTATGGGAGAAATACACAACTTTTCCTTACACAGAACAAGAAAAGTGTAGATACATCGATGAAGTGGTTACACCTTGGCCTTGTTTTGTAATTGCTGTAAGAACTGAAGTATATGAGAAATACTTCAACGAATTGAAAGCAATGTGCACGATTGTAAATAAAAAAGCATTATGGGTTAAAAATGATCCAGATACAGTTGAAGTAATTAGTTGGAGATACAATTTACGTTCAGATCAAGTTGAGAAATGGCTTTCAGAAACAGATTGGAATTACAAAGGAATTGAGTACCCATTGGCATTTGAACAAACGATTCAATATTTACTGAAATTGAATTTGATCACACAAGAAGAATCAGAAGATTGGAGAACTAAATTGTTTTGATAAATAATTTAAGTTTTAGAACTATAAAAAAATAAAGATGAAAAAAACAGGTGTATTACTAATTCAATTAGGAACTCCAAATAGTCCAAGTGTAAAAGATGTTCGTGTTTATTTAAGAGAATTTTTAAATGATCCACGTGTAATTGATATTCCTTGGTTACCAAGAAAATTGTTAGTGAATGGAATCATTGTTCCATTTAGAGCACCTAAATCGGCTAAAATTTACCAAGAGCTTTGGAAGTTTGGTGATGGTGTTTCTCCATTAATGACACATACGCAAAGTTTAAAGAAATTAGTTCAAGAGCGTTTTAATGCTGGAGAAGTTAAATTTGAAATCGCGATGCGTTATCAAAACCCATCGATGGATTCTGTATTAGCGAGAATGAAATCAGAGCTTTATGATCAAATTATCATTATTCCATTATTTCCACAATATGCAAGTGCTTCAACTGGATCTGCCGTTGAAAAAGCAATGGATATTATAAAAAAATGGTGGGTAATTCCTGAAATTAAGATTGTTAGTCAGTTTTATGATAACGCTTCGTTTATAGATGCTATCGTAGATAGAGCGAAACAATTTGATGTAAAAGAATACGATCATATTTTGTTTTCGTATCACGGTTTACCTGTACGTCAGGTTGATAAAGTCTACGAAGGAGCTTCAGATATGTGTGAGGATCATCCGTGTGACAAAGAAATTAATGCTACGAACAAATATTGTTACAAAGCTACATCTTACGCTACAACTCGTTTAATTGCAGAACGTTTAGGTTTAAAAGAATCAGATTATACAGTTTGTTTTCAATCACGTTTAAATAAAAAATGGTTAGAACCATTCTCTGACAAAGTTGTTGCTGAATGGGGTAAAAAAGGTGCGAAAAAATTATTGGTTTTTAGTCCTGCTTTTGTTGCGGATTGTTTGGAGACAATTATAGAAATAGGAGGGGAGTACCAAGAAATTTTTGAAGAACACGGAGGAGAAAAAATTCAATTGGTTCCAAGTACGAATGATCATCCAAAATTCGTTGATTGCATCGAAGAATTGGTGAGAGAGAGACTTTAAAAGTAATTTTTAATGTTTGATTTTGAATTATTAATTAATCATAATTATTAAATCGAGATCAATATAAATTTTCAAATCATCGTAATCATAGAATAGGAATTAAATACTATTCTATGTTTACGATGATTTAAATTCAACTATTCTAAATTAACCTAAAAAAATCTAAATCTTTTTTGTTTTGAATTATAATTTTTCGACCTCTTTAACCATCACAAATTCTCTAAAATTTGAGCGGTCAATCACTTTTTCGATAGCATTATATGGTTCTGTAAAAGTTTTGGGTAATCTTACTTTTTTTGTATTAGACCATTTGAATTCGTAACCTGAAATCACACCTTCTTTTTCTTCAACGAAATCTACCTCTTGTTGTTGTTTGGTTCTCCAGAAATAAAATTTCGTAACATCTTTTGAATATTTTAAAAGCTTAACTCTTTCTGATATTAAAAAATTTTCCCAAAGAGCACCTTTATCTAGCCTTGATTCGATTGGTTTAAAATCACCTAAAATCATATTTCTAACTCCATTATCGTAAAAATAGATTTTCTTATTGGTGCTAATTTCTTTGCGTTTGTTTCTACTGAATGTACCCAATTTGAATATGACATATCCTTTTTCAAGAATGTCGATGTATTTACTGACAGTATTTTTATCAATACCGACTGTTAAAGCTAATTCATTGTAATTTATTTCAGAGCCAACTTGTAATGCAAGTGCAGTCAATAGTTTTTCGAGTACTTCCGGTTTTCTTATTCCTGAAAATGCTAAAATATCTCTATATAAATAACTGTTAACTAAAGTTTGTAGAATTTCAAATTCATCACCTTGGTTGTTTAATACATCGGGATAAAACCCATAGATTAGTCGAGTTTCGAGCTGTTGTTCAGCTACTAAATATCCGTGTTTATTTTGAAATTCAGTCCAGGAGATTGGAAACATTTCATATTCCCATTTTCTTCCTGTTAAAGGTTCGTTTAGTTCATTTTTCAAATCAAATGAAGATGAACCACTAATGATTAATTGGACATTTTTTAATTGGTCGGTTATTATTTTTAAAGTCAATCCAATTCCTTCGATTCTTTGGGCTTCATCAATAAAAACAATCGTATGTTTACCAATTATATTTTTTATTTCTTCCGTGTTGGGAAGAGTTAGTAGTTTGCGAACAGTAGGGTCGTCTCCATCAAAAAACAAAAAGTCTTGTCCATTGATGATTTCTTTTATTAAAGTAGTTTTTCCTACCTGTCTTGGACCGATAAGTAGAATTGCTTTGTTTTTCCAAAGTCGTTTAACGATAATATCCTTTAATATTCTAGAATACATACACTTTTTTAAAGCAAATGTACGTTAAAAATAGTTTTAATTCACCAAAAATTATGTTTTTTGGTGATTGTATTCACCAAAAGTTATGTTTTTTAGTGATTATATTCACTGAAAGTTATGTTTTTAGATTTTAAGCCTCCAAATTTGCTTTAAGTCGAGTCATATTCCCATCCATATCCTTTTTCAACATTTTAGAAATAAACGGTACCATGACATTCATTGGGAAAGGTGTACTTGTAAAAAAAGTAGTGATTACTTTTGTTTGGTTGTCTGAAATAGCTTCGGTTGTAGTAATAGCTTGACTTACACCTTCAAAGGGTTTTTTGAAACGAATCTCAACTTGATAGGATTCATTTTCGTTTATGTACATAATTTCTTGTTCACCAACTCCAACGTTTTTTAGTTCACTCTCCCATTGAGATATGAAGCCAATTGTGCCATCTTCACCCATGTAATTTAGTTTTGCATTTGGATCAGCCATTACCCATTTACTATATTTTTCTTGATTTTTAAGAATTTTTACATAGTTGAAAACATCATTTCTAGGACGGTTTATAATAGTCGAAGCAGAAATTGTGTAGTCCTTTTTCATAAAAAAAGCAGCAATGAAAATTAGTGCAATTATTGCGCTAAAAGCAAGAAGGATTATTTGTAACATACTATGATAATTTTAGTTAATGAATCTTATAATATGATGTAAATATAATTCTTTTGATTTTAATTATAAAATTGGTTCAAAAGTCATTATTTTCATTCAAAATATTGTGTCTGTATTGGAAATTTTTTTACAAATTCTTGTCCCATTTCATCAGGAAAAATATGATTTAGATTTTTTTCAATTCCGTTACAAATTCCTATTGCAATATCAGAAGGTTCTGACTTCTTAGTTTTAGTTTCTTCAGTTACCATTTGTGTATTAACATATCCCATATAAACTCCACTTACTTGTATGTTTTTTAGTGAAAGTTCTTCACGAATAGATTCAGTTAAAAGATGTGCAGCAGTTTTGGTTGCGCAATAAGTACCTAATCTTTTTGAAATAGCTAAACTTCCTATTGATAGTATGTTAACAATAGTACTGTTTTTGTTTTTTTCTAGAATAGGTAAGAATTGTTGAATCATATCGATTACACCTAAATAATTCACTTTCATTTCAAAAAGAGCAGCTTGACTAGCATTTTCATCTAGGAATGATTTTTTCAATTCTACTCCTGCATTATTAATTAGAATGGTTGTGTCAGAACAGCTAGTAATACAATTCTGAATACTTTCAATTTTGGTTACATCTAATAGGTGTGAAATGATTCTATCTGGATATTGATTTACAAGTGTATCAAGTCTTTCTTGAGATAATCCTGTTACATATACTTTTTTTACTCCTCTTTTAATGAATTCATGAGTTAATGCCGAACCAATTCCGCCATCAGCACCTGTAATAAGGATTATGTCGTTTGTTAAGTTTTTCATATTGATTTGGTGTTGTTAAAAAAAAACGCTCTCCAAAATTGAAGAGCGTTTTAAACTTATAGTGAAGACTTAATTATTAAGCCAATACTTCTTTTACTAAATCAGCAGCTTCTTGTAATAAAACTGCAGAGTGAACATTTAATCCTGAATCATCGATTAATTTTTTAGCTTCAACAGCATTTGTTCCTTGTAAACGAACAATAATCGGAACTGGAATATTCCCCATGTTTTTGTATGCATCAACAACTCCTTGAGCAACACGGTCACATCTTACGATACCACCAAAAATGTTAATCAAAATAGCTTTTACGTTTTGATCTTTTAAAATAATGTGGAATGCTTTCTCAACACGTTCAGCATTTGCAGTTCCTCCTACGTCCAAGAAGTTAGCAGGATTTCCACCTGATAATTTAATGATATCCATAGTTGCCATTGCTAAACCAGCACCGTTAACCATACATCCAACGTTTCCGTCTAATTTTACGAAATTTAATCCTGCAGC
>CANCEQ010000161.1 GCA_947375085.1 Flavobacteriales bacterium | reverse complement strand
CTACTTGGCAAGCGAGTGATACAATGAAATTTAAAAACGGATACGTGAAAAATCATTACGATAACGGCGTACTTCAAAACGAAGGAAGAATGGAAAATGGATTACCAACAGGAGTTTGGAAATTCTATGATCCGTTCGGGAAATTAAACGAAGTGGGTGTTTACGTGATGGGGAAACGCGACGGAAGATGGTTGGCGGGAGATTTATCTAAAACGAAATATTTAGGTGATATCTGTTTAAATCCAAATATACCTGATTTAGAAGAAGAGATTAAAAAACGTGAAAGTCAGTTGGATATCGTTATCACAAATTATCAATTAGGAAAGGCCTTGAACAAAGAATTCTTTGACATCAATTGGTCTGAAATTGAGAAGAAATAAGACAAATGAAAGCTAGCATAAATCAAAAATACGGATCACCTGAAGTTCTTCAAGTTGTAGAGGTTGAAAAACCAATTCCACAAGACGATGAAGTATTGGTGAAAATTTATGCTACGACGGTCAATCGAACAGATTGTGGATTTCGAACAGCCGAATATTTCATTGTTCGATTAATGTTTGGCTTGTTTCGTCCGAGAAAAAAAGTATTAGGGACTGAATTTGCTGGAGTAATTGAATCTGTTGGTAAAAATGTAACGACTTTTAAAACAGGCGATAAAGTTTTCGGATTGAATACCTTTAAATTTGGAACACATGCTGAATACGTTACCGTAAAGGAGAAAAAAGCAATCACTCCAATGCCAGATAACATGAATTTTATCGAAGCAGCATCGGTTTGTGATGGAGCATTTTTAGCCTATTCAAACATTAAAAAATTAGACTTTTCAAATCGACCAAAAATACTTGTCAACGGAGCAACAGGTTCTATCGGAACAGCAACCGTTCAATTGGCAAATTATTTTGGAGCAGAAATTACAGCCGTTTGCAATACTAAAAACCGAGAACTAGTCGCTTCATTAGGAGCCCATAAAACCATCGATTATTTAACCGAAGATTTCACGAAATGTGACGATCAATTTGATTACATTTTAGATGTCGTTGGGAAAAGTTCCTTTTTCAAATGCAAAAAATTACTTAAACTAAAAGGAGTATACATTTCATCCGAACTAGGATATTTATCCCAAAATATATTTTTAGCACTTTTTACTCCATTATTAGGAGTTAGAAAAGTTTGGTTTCCAATTCCAGTAGATACAAAAGAGGACATTTATTTTTTCAAAAAGTTAATCGAAGAAGGAAAATACAAACCCGTAATTGATAAAATATATCCGTTAGACGAAATTTTAGAAGCAACAAAATACGTTGAAACAGGAGAAAAAACAGGGAATGTTGTGATAGAAATTAGAAATTAGAAAAATTATTACTCCATTTCGGCAACTAAAACTATTTTAACACGTCTATCTATAAATTCTGTCTATGATTAGTTTATATGTAACGCTTCTATTGTTATCGATTCTTCTCGTTTATGGGATAGTAGAATACCAAGTCCACCAAAAATATGTTTCTTCCATTCCTGTTCGTATTCACGTAAATGGTACGAGAGGAAAATCAAGTGTTACTCGTTTAATCGGAGCGGGTTTAAGAGCAGGAGGATTTAAAACATATACCAAAGTTACAGGTACATTCCCTAGAATTATTTTACCAGACGGTAGTGAAGCATCTATCCATCGAAATGAAAAAGCAAATATTTTAGAGCAATTAAAGGTAATTAAGTTCTGTGCTAAAAACGAAGCGCAAGTTTTGATTATTGAATGTATGGCCTTACAGCCTCAATATCAAAAGATTACAGAATTACAAATGGTGAAATCAACAATTGGTGTAATCACAAATGTACGATTAGACCATTTAGATGTTATGGGACCAGGTTTAAAAGACGTTGGAAGAGCACTTTGTGGAACCATTCCTAAAAACTCTAAAATTTTTACGAGTGAAGACAGATGCATTGATATGTTTCAAAGTGTTGCTAAAAAGAGAAATACAGAAGTTCATCAAGCATTAGCAAGTACTATTTCAGATGAAGATATGCTTGGTTTTACCTACATAGAACACAGAGAAAATGTTTCTTTAGCACTGGACATTTGTGCTTCATTGGGTGTTGATAGAGAAATTGCTTTAGCTGAAATGAAAAAAACCATTCCGGATGAAGGTGTTTTAACGAAAGTGACTGTTAATAGAGAAGGAAAAAGAATTGATTTTTATAATGCATTTGCGGCAAACGACCCTGAATCTTCCCTGATGATTTGGAATAGTATAGTTAAAAACGTTGAGCCCGATGAACATTTAATTATCTTATTAAATACCAGAAAAGATAGACAAGATAGAGCGAGACAATTAATAGAATTAATTGGAACTAAATTAAATTACCAATCTGTAGCTTTAATAGGTGATTCAGTTGATTTAGTGGTTGAAATGGCCTTGAAACAAAAAATTAAAAAAGAAGATATTGTTCCAATTGGAAGTAAACCAACAGAAGAAGTATTTATTGATTTATGCAATGCTTCAAAACAAAAAGCAACAATCGTAGGTATTGGAAATATGGGTGCTGGTGGTGCTGAATTAGTGAAATATTTTGAAACTCAACAACAGATAGGATGATTGAATTAGCAATAACATTAGGAATCGTTTTAAGTTTATTTTTTATTGAAGCATTTGGATTAGCAGCCGGGGGTGTCATAATTCCAGGATATATTGCTTTACAATTAAATAATCCAGATAAATTAGTCGGGACAATTGCAATTTCACTTGCTACTTATTTAATTATCCTTTTAATTTCAAAATTTACCTTTTTATTTGGACGAAGACAGATGGTAGTAGCTTTATTGGTTGGAACAGTCTTATCCATTTTATCTCACCATTTATTCATCTTTAATACGAATTCTTCAACAGTAGAATTTAGTGCAATTGGATGGGTAATTCCTGGATTAATAGCCCACTGGTCTGCAAAGCAAGGATATGTTAAAACGATTGCAATGCTTGCCATAACTTCTATTATTGTACGCCTTGCAGTTATCCTTTGTTTTGGAGGTGCTTTATTAACTAATATTTGATTCAAGAAATTATGGCAAAAATATCAATACGCTCAACGTCAGTACTTTCAATATTAGCAGCTTTAGCTATCGTATTACTCTATTTTTCTGAAACAACGAAAAAAAATGTAAAAGAAGATTGGTACACTGAAAAAATCAAAGCGGCTCAATTAACACAAAAAGCATTAAAACATTTAAAAGAAGAAAGATTTGAGAATGTAGATTTTGTAGACAATATAAATGACCCAAACGAAACAGGATTAATAGGTGAACAATATACTCCTATCACAACAGGAAGTGGTTCTTTACCTGTAAAATCTTCTACTATGAATCCAAATTTTGGAGCAATGGTTGTTCAACTTTTAAAAGATGCCAATTTAAAAAAGGGTGATCAAGTTGCTGTTTGTATGACAGGTTCTTTTCCAGGATTGAATGTTGCTACTTTAGCAGCATTACAAACTTTAGAAATTAAACCAATTATAATCTCTTCTGTTACAGCTTCTTCTTGGGGTGCGAACGACCCTGAATTTACTTGGGCAGATATGCAAACAGAATTAAATAAAGATGGAATTATTCGTTCTCATTCTATTGCAGCATCCATTGGAGGAAATTCAGATATCGGTCGTGCTTTAAGTTTAGAAGGAAGAGAAATGGTTGAATTAGCAATTAAAAGAAATCATATTCCAACTATAAATACGGGTACTGTTGAAGGAAACATAAAGAAAAGAATGGATTTATTTTCATCTCATTCAAAAGGAAAACAACTTGCTGCATTTATCAATGTTGGTGGTGGAGTTGCTAGTTTAGGAAGCGATGCAAATGGAGAAGCAATTGCTCCTGGAGTAAATGAAACAATTAAACTAAAAGATTTCCCAGATAAAAAAGGAGTTATGTTTGAAATGGCGAGAAACAAAGTGCCAGTTATTCATTTATTAAATGTTCAGAAATTAATGGACAAATACGAACTTCCTTTAGAACCAATTCCATTGCCAAAAGTGGGTGAAGGAAAATTGTTTTATTCATTAAAATATCAAGTTGGAATTGTTGGAATCGCCTTATTCATTTTAGTTGGATTATTGCTGACTACGATTTATATAGACAAAAAACAACACGCATTAGGAAATGAGATATTAAAAACGAATGACTAATTTTGACTTTTTTACTACTATAAACTAAAATTATGAAAAATAAAATAGTATTACTTTTTACTGTATTTTTCGCCTCTTTAACTTCAATAGTTGCGCAAGAATCTAAAACAATTAAACCCAAACATAGCATTGGAAAAGTGGTAATGGTTGATAAAAAAACCTACACCTATTATGCGCTTTCAAGTAAAGAAAAAACTGAAATTGTTGTTGAAGGTCCGGGTAAATTAGAAGTGTTTTTAAGAGCTCGTTTAATAGATACAACTAAAAGTAGTCTCCCATATACTGTCCGTTATATTTTTGACGACACAAAAGCGCATTTAGACTCAATTCCATCTGAAAAAGTATCAAAAGGATTGCACTATAAAACGAAATTAGAAGGGAAACCAAGTAAAGCATCTAAACTATATATTGATGTTCCTCCAGGAAAACATATTGTCAAATTTTACAAAGGAGAAACGGAAGAAAAAATAGCTGCTGAATTTAATTTTAAAAAGGATGCTAATCAACCAGAATGGACAAGAACGTATCCTGTAAATAAATTAGATACAGTTCGAATTAAATACTTAAACGAAAAGCAAGAAATAAAATCCTATCATAGAATTTCAAGTGAACAAAAATACACGCTTGAATCTAAAGACTCGATGCAATTAAAAATTATTATCAAAGCTGAATTAACTAATTCTGACCAATCGGGAAGTCCTTTATTAATAGATGTAAAAGAAAATGGAAAAGTTGTTAAATCATTCAAAATAAAGGGAGAAAAATCTCAAAAAACAGAATATGTGGATGAGAAAAAATTAATTCCAGGAAATTCAGAAGTGATTTATTTAAATATCCCGAAAGGAAACCATTCGTATGAATTTTCAATTAACAACAAGAAAAAAACAGCGCTTATATTGATTTATAAAAACAATAAACTTGCTATTAAAAATACTAAAGAAGTAAAAAAATGAAAATGAGAATAACAGTATTATTAGTGACTTTAGGAGGTTTCTTTTTATTTAATTCGTGTGATAAAACACCAGGTTACGGTGGAAATTGTGGAATAACAGGTGTTTTAAAAATTAGAAAATTTAATACCAACTTTTCTAAATTCAAACAAGAAATCATCGCTCCAAATACGGATGTCTATATCGTTTTTCAAGATGGACAAGGGTATGGTGATAAAACAAAAACAAGTTTTGATGGTTCCTTTTCTTTTAATCATTTAGTTAAAGGGGACTATAAAATATTTGCTTATTCAGCAGATTCAACACTTGTTTTTAGTACACCTATAACTGTGACTGCTGATGCTAAAATCACCAAATCAAAACAACTTGTAAATGTGGGGGTTATAAAAATAGCAGATAATACTCCTATCGCAGGAAGTGCATTTATCAAAGGAAAGGTAATTACGCATAAAGCGAATGTAGCCTATACTTCTGTGATTCAAAAAGTATATATGTTTGATGTGGATGATTCAACTAAAATCAGTAATACGAATACAGACTACAATGGTAATTATTCATTTAATAATTTAAACATTGGAAAATACAAAGTATATGTATACTCTAAAAACACAATTGTATCACCTCCAACTGTTATTTTAGATACAACTGTTTCTATTTTTAATTCAAATGATGTAATTCTTTTGAATGATTTTAACATTAATAATTAATCCAAAAGTGAAAAAACTCTTATTTTTTCTATTAATTATTGGTTTCAATTGTCAATCGTCAATTGCGCAAGATTTAACGAATTCTAAAAAATTCGAGTATAGTACGTATTTATATTTTAGGGTAAATAAGAAAAGTTATATTGATAATTTTAATTTGACGTGTTTTGATTCAAAACATCATCAATATGCGTTTATGCAAAATGATATTATCTATAACTATAAAAAAACTAAAAAATTAACCTTAATACTGGGGTATGCATTCTATTTAAACAAATGGAGTGCTGTTTATCACAGTAATCTTCCAATATATCAAAATGCATATAGCAGTAGAATAAGTTCTTTTGGTACTATTATGTTCCATCGACCAACAATCGGTTTTAAATACAAATTCTTTCTTACAAAAAAATTGAGGCTTGAAGAATCTTTAACGTATCAATGCTTTATTCCATCCATGGAAAAATATCAATCACGATTGGTTTTAGGTTCTAAATTGACATACGATAATAAAAAGTTACCTCTTGAATTTGAACCTTTTGCTCAAATGATATATTATTATTATTTAAACGGTGAACCATCTATTTATTATGATGAAAATGGAAATTATCAAGGATATTATTCTCCTAATGGCTTACATAGATATCGTTTTAGATTAGGATTTAAAATAAAGCCATTTAAATCAATACCAAAATTCGATTTTATGCTTTATTTAGCTGGTCAGAGAGAGTTTAACTTTAGATACCTTGGCGGACATGATATAAATACTTCACGTCCAAACGTGCCAATGACACAAAAACAAAATGTAAATTATGCTTACAATTCTTATGGTATTTTAGGTATTCAATTGAATTATGTTTTTGATAAAAAAGGTACTTCTAGAAATAGCTTTAGTTTGCCAGAATAAATTTGACTTTTTTAAATTAAAATCTTAATTAATTAAAATCAATTTGACTTTAATTAATATCTAAATAATTAATATGAATTAAAAATATCGAATTCATTTTAAATATGGTTGATAAGTCGGTAATTTTGCGTCAAAATGTAAAATTCAAAGGCTATTATGACAAAAGAACAACTTTTATCAAAATTATGGGAGCAATACACCGCAATTACTCCATCAGCAGAAAAAATTCATACACTATTAGGTGAAAAAGGTCAAGTTATTACAAATGATCATATTGCAATTAGAAC
>CANCEQ010000160.1 GCA_947375085.1 Flavobacteriales bacterium | reverse complement strand
AAATTCAATGGAGGTTTATCTCAATTAAGTTTTGAGAAAATTTTCGCATCTAAATTATTTGTTTATGCTGTTGATGTTAACGGACAAGTTTTCCAATCAAATGGAAATAGTAATTGGGTTTCGATTCAGTCAGGTTTACCACTTGGTGTTGAGCCAAAATCATTAGCGTTCCTAAATGGAAAAGTGATTTTGGGTGCTCATGGTCAAGGAGTTTTTGAAAGAAGTGAAGTTTCTGGTGATTGGATTGCTATTAATACTGGATTAACAACTGATCATATCACTTCGGTTACTGCGTTTAAAAATAAATATTATGCTGGAACGCATGGATCTGGTGTATTTGTAACAGATGCAACAACTATTAATTGGAAAGCAGCTACTTCAATTGCTATTCCTTATACTTCTATGCTACAATTAGACGCAGAAGATATTGACGCGATGGGAGCTTACGGAGGTTATATTTTTGCAAGTTATAGAGGTGGTTTAGTAGCTTCACCAGATCAAGGTGAAACGTGGGAACCAGGAGGTAATCAATTTAATTTACCAACGTATACAGCTGTAAATAAAATTGCTTTTGTACCAACTCGTGTTTTTGTAACAACGGAAAATAACGCTTTGTATTCTAATGGTTTATCTGAATTGCCATTGCATGTTGGTGTGAAAAACTATGATAATGTAAAATGTAATGGATTACATACAGGGAATGTAACAGCGGAAGTTACTGGAGGAACAGCACCGTATACCTATTCTTGGAGCAATGGATCAAATACATCTACTATTAATAATGTTGCGGCAGGAAAATATGTAGTTACAGTAACAGATAATGCTGCTAATTCTTTCAAAGATTCAATTGTAGTAAATGAACCCATTAAATTAGCTGTTACTTTTACAACTGTTCCAAGTTCTAATTCTAATGGATCTGCTACAGCAAATGTAAACGGAGGGGTTTCACCATTTACGTTTTTATGGAGTAATGATGTTACAAGTCAAACTATTTCAAACTTAAATGAAGGTGTTGTTTCTGTTATCGTTACAGATAATAATGGTTGTACAACAACTGGAGGAGTTGCAATTCATGGTACAGCAGGTTTAACAGATCTAGCGAATGCTAAATTCTCGATTTTACCAAACCCAACGAAAGGTGCTTTTGTAGTAAACTTAGATGGAAATGCAAATGTTTCTTCAATTGCAATTTATAATGGAGTAGGGAAGTTAATGGGTGAAGTGAATGTTGATAAAACAACTACTTCTATTCCAATGAATGTGAATTATCCTTCTGGTGTTTATTTTATTAAAATAAGTTCAGATAAAGGAGTTTCTACTCATAAATTGATTATTGAATAATATTCATTTGTATTAAAAATGAAGGGGCGACTAAAATCAATTAGTTGCCCCTTTTTAATTAAAAGGTTTTCTTATTGAATTACTAATTTTTTAGTAAAAGTTTGGTCATTCGATTTAATTTTTACAAAATAAGTTCCAGAATTTAAATTATTAAATACTAGTTCTTTAGAATAAGAACCTGCAACTGCATCTTCGTTAACTGGTGTAGATATAACTTTACTATTTAAATCAGAAATAGTAATTGTAATATGTGAATCTTTAATTAAATAATAATTTACAAAAGCAATATCTTTTACTGGATTTGGATACAATTTAAATAGAGTAAAATCTGAAATAGATTGCAATCCAGATGAATTTATGATTGGATTTAAAATCAAATTTTTAAAAGCAATATGACTTCCATCCGAATTTTCCACTCCCATAGCAGTTGAAAATAAATAGACAGGAGTTTCATTTATCGGAGCATTCCACGTAAATGTGGCAGAATCAGATTCTTGAATAATGTCTGTATGAGTAACATTAACAGGAAAATTATTTAGCCAATCATATTGTGAATTTCTTATTCCTGAAAATGATCCTGCAGTTTGAGATGTTATTGAATTGCCGTCATTGATTTCTAAATCAAATCCAAAATAGGTATATCCTTTAACAAAATATGAGATTAAATATTCCTTTCCTGGAATAAAGTTTTTTCCATTTATTAATTCAGGTGTAAATTTGATAGTTATTTCTGGTATAACACTACCGGTATTTCCATGGCATTCTAAACAATGATTTTTAGTTGGAAACAATGACTCATCAACAGCTGATTGAGTCCTATATTTTATTCCTCCATTTGAACTTTTATCTTTTGAATTAATTGTGCATTTTGAAATTATAAGATTACTGTTTTTCGAAAATTTTAAATAAGAGTTATAACTAAATGAAACAAGTAAAAGACATGTAATGAAACTTAAAATTATAAAAATGAATTTTTTTTTCATAGATATTTTTCTTTCATTAAAAAGTAAAAGTTTTAATTGTTATAAAATTATTAAACGGAAGTGATTTAAACTAAAATAAATTGGAAAAGAAGATTAGTTAAAAGAGGTATCTAGTTTAGATACCTCTGAATTAGTTAATCATAGAATAAATTATTCAATGATGAGTTTTTTATAAATTTCTTCTCCATTTATCCTTAAATTTATGAAGTAAATACCACTTTCTATCGATTCTAAATTTATATTTTTAGAGTAATGACCTAAATTACTTTTTTCCGAAATAATAATAGAAATTATTTTACCATTCAAATCAAGAATTTCTCCTTGAACAGAACTTTCAGAATTTAGAGTATAATTAATTGTCAAATTATCTGTTGTCGGGTTAGGATACATTTCTAATCTAGTTGAAGTTTCCAAAGAGTTTAAACCTAAATCATTTACATAGTTAACTATGACATTACAGGTTTGAATATCATTGCATGCGTCTGTTGCTGTAATTACAATTATATTATTACCTGGAGATAATTGAGAACCTGCTATAGGAAACTGTGTTTTAGTAATTGAACCAGTTAAAGGACAGCTTGTAGTAGCATTTATTAAAGTTGTTAAATTAGGTACTGTTGTTTGAACACTTTCATTTATTGTTTGTGTTTGAGGACAACTTAAACTAATAACACCTGTATTTATTAAATGATTGATGCTAGCTGTACAAGTTTGAGTGTGATTACAATTATCACTAGCTGTAATTGTAATTGTATTGACTCCAGAAGATAATGGTGTACCAGGTAAAGGAGTTTGCGTTTTTATTACATTTCCTACGCAAGAAGTAACAACATTGCTCAATAAAGTAAGGTCAGGAACTAGAGTACTTGTGGATGATGGAATATTTTGATTTCCAGCACAAGTTAAAATTAATGCGCCTGTATTTATTACATGACTAATTGTTGAAACACAGGTTTTGGTTGTGCCACAAATATCTGTAGCCGTAATTGTTACAATATTATTTCCAGAGATTAAAGATGTCCCTGCAGTTGGAAATTGAGATATATTTACCGAAGGGTTTGGACAATTAGTAGTAGCTATCAATGAAGAGGATAGATCTGGAACAACCGTACTTATTGATGAATTAATAGTTTGATCGCCGGGACATGTTGTTGATATAACACCTGTATTAAAGACATAATTAATGGTAGAAGTACATTGTTGTTGATCTCCACAAATATCTGTAGCAGTAATTGTAATTATATTATTTCCTAAAGTTAGAGGTGTTCCTGATACAGGAGATTGTGTTATTGTAACAATACCACTAGGACAATTTGTCGAAGCTTGAGTTGAAGCTACTAAGTTAGGAACGACTGAACTTGAAGAAGAATTAATTGTTTGATTTATCGGACAAGTTAAAGAAATGACCCCCGTATTAAAAACGTAATTAACAATAGATGTACAAGTTTTAGAATCTCCACATGCATCAGTTGCAGTTACAGTAATAATATTGTTTCCAAGTGAGAGAGGTGTGCCAGCTGTTGGAGACTGTGTTTTAGTTACAACTCCTCCAGGACAGTTTGTGGATGCTGTTGTAGATGAAATAAGATTAGGTACTACTGTGCTTGTTGATGAATTTATCGTCTGATTAGCAGGGCAAGTCATATTTATTACACCAGTATTAAAAACATAGTTAATAGTTGAAGTACAGGTATTTGTATTTGAACAACCATCCGTGGCTGTTACAGTAATGACGTTATTGCCGAGTGAAAGCGGAGTACCTGCAACTGGTGATTGTGTTTTTGTAATACTCCCTGACAAACATGAAGAGCTTGCAGTTGTATTGGATGTTAAATCAGGAACAACAGTACTAGTTGAAGAGTTAATAGTTTGATTTCCAGGACATGTCATAGCAATGTTTGGAGCAGGATTTAGTACTAAATTATAAAAAGCTTGTTTATCACCACCTGTATTACCAGTTCCATTTACACCTAATCCAGTAGAATACAAATAAGCAGTTCCTGTAGAAGGTGCTTTCCAAGTAAAAGTTGCTGAGGATGAAGATGATATTGGTGTAGAATGTAATATTTCCGAAGATGCAATTCTAGAATTTGTTACTGCTGTTAGTGTTCCAATAGCTGTTGAAGTTGTTAGGTTTCCATTATCAATTTCTAAATCGAAACCAAATTTAGAATAACCTGTTACTTTATACGAAATTGTATAGGTAGTTCCAGGAATATAAGTATTTCCAGTTCCAAATGCAGGAGAAGCTGTTAAAGATATAACAGGTGTAGCTGATCCACCACCATGACATTCTTCACAAGATAATGGCTTTAAGCCTAAATCATGAGGAGATTGTGTTCTACCTGTTATTCCGTTTGAGCTTTTTTCAGGTGTTCCGCAATAAATAGTTATTACAGGTTCTCCATTATTTTTGAAAGTAAAAGCAGTAGTAATTAAAATTGTTATTATGCCTAAGGTGCCAGCTAGTATGGATGCTTGTTTTTTCATAGTTTATTTTAAATGTTTAGCGATAGACTTAGGTTGACAATGAATTTTAGGTCAATATATAAATCAAAAAAGGCATCTATTAAAGATGCCTTTTTTGATTGAAATTACTGGATTACTAATTTTTTAGTAACTATATTATCATTAGATTTAATTTTAACAAAGTAAGTGCCTGAATTTAAGTTGTTTAATTCTAGTTTTTTACTGTGAGATCCTTGAGACGCTTCTTCATTTACTTGATTAGAAAGAATTTTACCATTTAAATCTGTAATACTAATTGTAATGTGCGAATCATCATTTAGATAATAATTTACAGTAGTAATTTCTTTTGCAGGATTTGGAAATAATTTTAATTCTGAATCAATAGAAACAGATTCTAGACCTGAAACACCTCCTGTAAGGACCATGTTTTTAAAAACTTCTTTATCTCCACTTTCATCACCTGTCCCGTCTACACCTAAAGCGTTTGAAAACAAATAAACAGTTTTTGCTGTTGCTGGAGCTTTCCATGTGAAAGTTGCTCCTGTATTAATATTAATTTTTCCTAGTTGAGTTATGTTATCAGGATAAGAAGCATTAATTTTCAAATTTGTATTTGATCCTTTTGTAAATGTACCAGCAGTTTTTGATGTTGTAGTATTTCCATCATTCATTTCCAAATCGAAACCAAAAAAAGGATATCCTGTTATATTGTAAGTGATTGTATAAGTTGTTCCTGGTGTATAGGTGTTATTCGCTCCTAGTGCTGGAGAAAATGTGATTGATGGAACAGGAGTAGCTGAACCACCACCATGGCATCCAACACAAGTTTGACCTACAGGTGTTGCATCTGGAGCTGATTGGGTATAGGCATATAAAGATCCAAGTGATTTTTTTTCATTCGACATACTACAAGATGCAGATTCTCCCAACTTATTAATTACAGGTTCACCATAATTTTTTAATGTAAAAGCAGATGATAAAAATAAGGTAGTTAAACCAAATGCGACAAAAGAAATTTTAGTAGTTTTTTTCATAGTTTTATGTTTTAAAATTTAACGCTGTAAATGTAGAGTTAATAAAAAAAATATTTTGTTAATTTATTTATTTGAAATTATTCTAAATAAAATTTATTTCATTAAACTTTAAATATGATTCATTTGTCGATGATAAAATTTAGTTTGTAACATATTATACAGTTTTTTATTTTATTAACAATCAATTTAAAACAAAAAAAAGAGTGTGAAAATGAATTTCCACACTCTTTTTTAAGATATAATTTATAACAATTAATACAACTCTGGGAAACGAGCAGGTTCTGCTTCGCTCATTATAGCATATGCTTTTTCGAAAATATCATCGATGCTTGGTTTTGAGAAATAATCTCCATCAGTACCATATGCAGGACGGTGATCTTTTGAACTCAATGTTTCTGGTTGAGAATCTAAAACTGTAAATGCTTTTTGTTCCACCAAAATTTTGTTTAACATATAACCAGTTGCTCCACTGCTAACATCTTCATCGATAATCAACAAACGATTTGTTTTCTCTAATGAAGCTTTAATAGAGTGGTTAATATCGAATGGAATTAATGTTTGAACATCAATTAATTCAACGCTAATTCCAATTTCTTCCAATTGTTTTACGGCAACTTCACAAATGTTAAATGTAGAACCATATGATACAATTGTTAAGTCAGTACCTTCTTTTACTATTTCAGGAATACCTAATGGAATTTTAAATTCTCCAATGTTATTTGGTAATGGTTCTTTAGCTCTGTATCCATTCAATGGCTCAATTACCAATGCTGGTTCATCTGCTTCAATTAAAGTATTGTAGAATCCAGCTGCTTTCGTCATGTTTCTTGGAACACACACATAAATTCCTCTAACAGCATTTACAATCATTCCCATTGGACTTCCTGAATGCCAGATTCCTTCTAATCTGTGACCTCTTGTACTGATGATTAATGGCGCTTTTTGTCCACCTTTTGTTCTGTATTGAACAGTTGCTAAATCATCAGACATTACTTGAATAGCATACAATAAATAATCTAAATATTGAATTTCAGCGATTGGACGTAATCCTCTCATTGCCATCCCAATACCTTGACCGATAATGGTACATTCTCTAATTCCTGTATCTGAAATTCTTAATTCTCCAAATTGCTCTTGTAAACCTTCTAATGTTTGGTTTACTCCACCAATTTTACCTGCATCTTCACCAAAGATCAATGCTTCTGGATGATTTTCAAATAATTTTCTATAGTTCTCTCT
>CANCEQ010000159.1 GCA_947375085.1 Flavobacteriales bacterium | reverse complement strand
GAAGCTGAAATGTTCTTATCATACAATGGTTCTGATTGTGGAATCGCTAACGTTAACATCGGAACTTCTGGTGCTGAAATCGGTGGTGCTTTCGGTGGTGAAAAAGAAACAGGTGGTGGACGTGAGTCTGGATCTGATGCTTGGAAAGTTTACATGAGACGTCAAACAAATACTATTAACTATTCAGACAGTTTGCCTTTAGCGCAAGGTATTAAGTTTGAATTATAATTTCGGTACGTTCTCCTTGGGGCGAACTACTCAATCATAAATTACACTTTGAAATCGAATCCCCGAGTATTTATTTACTTGGGGATTTTTTTGTTTAGAATTCTCAACTTTTAACCTAACTTTCAAACAATAAAACCCAATCTAAATCGTTCTTTGATTCATTCAAACTAAATTTTGATTAAATTCGCGAGATTACAATAAAACTATGGAGCACGAACAAATAGAAATTGAAAAAGAAAGACAGAATTTACTGCTATTTATATGGAAAAAGCGTAAACCTATTATCCTTGTTACTGGGATAGCATCTGTTTTAGCTTTAGTTGTAGCGATGTTGATGAAACCTTTGTTTCTTTCTACAGCTATCGTTTTCCCTGCAGCAACAAGTTCGGTTTCTTTCTCAGAACAACGTAATGCAAAAGCTTCTTCAATGGATTTTGGAGAGGAAGAACAAGCAGAACAATTGGTTCAAATCCTTCAATCGTCTCGTATCAGAGAAAAAGTGATTACTCAATTTGGATTGATGGAACACTATGGGATTGATTCAACGGATGTCAATAAAAACTTCAAAATGATGAAGGAATATGAAGGACATATTAGTTTTACACGTACTCGTTATGGTTCTATTTCTATTGATGTTTTAGATGAAAAACCTGAAATAGCAGCTGAAATAGCAAACAAAATTGTAGACTTAATCGATACGGTTAAAAATACAATGATTAATGAACGTACGATGCCAGCTTTTGAGGTAAACAAACGTAAAAGAGATTTATTGGATCAAGATTTAAAAACGATATTAGTTCAATTGGATACGTTAGCTGAAAAAGGAGTAATTTCAATAGAAGGAAGAACAAATTTATATACGGCTTTTGTTGAGGCTAAATCAGCGCAAGACAGAGAGTTTTTGAAAAAACAAATTGACGTAAACTTATTATACGGTGCACGTTTCGATGGTTTGGAGCAAATGCGTGATGAGAAAATCGTAAAACTAGAGAAGTTCTTAGATTCATACGAACAAGCTGAATCAGATGCGTATGCTAATTTTACACATAAATTCATCGTGGAAAGAGCAGTTGTTGCTGATAAAAAAGACAAGCCAAAACGTTTGATTATTGTGCTTTTAGCAGCAATGGGAACATTTGTTTTTATGGTTTTCTTATTGTTGATCAACGAGAAATTCAAAGAATTGAAAAAACAAGCTTAGTACTTCTAAATTTTGTTTAAAAAAAACAGCATAATCCTTTTATTAGGAGCAATTTACATTCTCCTTACGCTTTATTTCGTTTGGAATGATCAAGCTTATTTTTCGCTTGCTTCCATCGGATTAATTGCTGTTTATGCGGCCATTTTTTACACTGATTTCACTTTTTTATCGATTGCTTTTCTAACTCCGTTATCGATTAATATTGAAGAATATACGCAAAGTTTTGGTTTGTATATTCCGACAGAACCCTTGCTTTTTGGAATGATGGTTTTGCTGTTGATGATGAACATTCGAAAACAATTATTTCCGGTTGAAATTTGGAAAAACCCTATTATCTGGGCGGTGATTTTCTATGTGTTTTGGGTATTTTTTACTTCTATAACTAGTTCACATCCAGTAACTTCTTTTAAATTTTTATTGGCTCGATTGTGGTTTATGGTTCCGCTTTTATTGTACGGTCCAGTTGTATTTCAGAAAGCTAAAAACATTCGCACTTTTGCTTGGTTGTATGTCATAGGAATGATGATTGCGATTGCTTATACGGTTGTTGTTCACGCTTCATACGGTTTTGGTGAGAAAGAGGGACATTGGGTAATGTGGCCGTTTTTCAAAGATCACACGATTTATGGAGCAATGGTAGCTTTTACTGTTCCAATGGTTTTTGGGTTGTATTTCTCTAAAAAGCATTCCCCTTTAATTCAAGCTATCTTGTTGTTTTTCATTGTTTTGAATTTAGTTGGATTGTATTTCTCTTACACGCGAGCAGCTTGGTTAAGTGTATTCGCTGCAGTAGGTGTTTGGGCGTTGATTCATTTCAGGATTAAATTCAGTTTACTAGCGTCAGCTACTGCTGTTATAGGAATTACACTTTTCTTCTCGTGGGATGCTATTCAAATGGATATGGCTCGAAATAAGTCGGAACATACGACAGAAGATTTTGGGAAGAAGTTAGAAAGTGCTACAAACGTAACTACTGATGCTTCCAATTTAGAGCGATTAAATCGTTGGTCGTGTGCAATTAGTATGTTCGAAGAACGCCCATTTTTTGGCTATGGCCCCGGAACTTATTCGTTTGAATATGCTCGCTTTCAAGAGCCGGAGAACTTAACAATTATTTCAACTAATTTCGGCGATGCAGGAAACGCACACAGCGAGTATTTAGGTCCAATGGCTGAAATGGGTTTTACGGGCTTAATTGCGATGTTATTAATCGTTACAGCGATATTTTACAAAGGAATTACGTTGTACTACAAATGGCCTGCAACGGATTCTGAAATGAAAACAATCATTTTGATGATGATTCTTTCTTTGGTTACCTATTTTGTTCATGCTTTCCTAAATAATTTCTTGGATACAGACAAAGCAGCCGTTCCCATTTGGGGATTTTGTGCTTGTTTTATTGCGTTGGAAATGAGGTTGAATCGAGTTGAGAAGTGATTTAACTGATTAGTAAACGTATTTCATTACTGAAATTAAGTAATATTATTACTCCTTTAATATGCTTTATATAAAATAGTGTTAGATTTGAATGAGATAAACAACTAACAACAAATGAAGTTTAGCCTCTTATTCTTTCTTATAATTTTTAGTTTTGGAAATGTCTTTTCTCAAACGAAAGATAGTGTGAATGTTCAACCTATACAATTTAATACTTCAACAACAATTCATTTTGAGTTGATTAATTCATCAATTGTATCATTAACAGTATTAAATAGATGGGGAGAAATTATAAAATCATTTTACCAATCAGAATTATTATCAAGTGGTAGTTATAATGAAATTTTAGCAGGTGATAGTATAAAAAACGGTCTATACTATGTTCTTTTTAAAACTGATCAAAATACAAATAAAGTGCAAACTATAGTTAAAAACAGCACATTGGGATTATCAGAAAATAGCCCTAAAATCTCAAATTTGACTATTTCACCAAATCCATTTTCAAACCTAATAAATATTCCAATTGAAGGTTCTAAAAAAATTGAAATCAGAGATTTAGCTGGAAAAATCGTTCATTCAATAGTAACCGAAGAAACAACTATTTCCTTATCTAAATTGGTGAAAGGAGAATATTTAATTTCTATATATTCAAAAGAAAATCAATTGATTACCTCTCAAAAAATAGTTAAAATCGATTGATTCTTAGCTTTCAATAAATCATCTAATTCCCACGCTGAAATATTCTTAATTTCATTTTGGACTTGCTTTCGGATGTCATCCAAGTTACAATCCTTTTTGTACAAAAAAGCAATTTTATAAGATATACCTTAATTTTTCACATAAAAAACATATTTTTCAATTCTATCTTATAAAGATGTAAACAATCCATAATTTAACGATAAGTATTATTTAAAAAATCGTATTACTTTTGAATTATAAATTAATAACTATGAAATTCATTCTTACCACCTTTTTAATCAGTTTTTTAAACAATTTTTATGTCGCTCAAGAATTATCACTTGAAGAAAAAGAAAAGGACACAATCAATTACAGTTGTTATACAGCCACTCAAATCACAACAATAGGAGATAAGTCAGACACAGCTATCTTGCGAATCTGTAAAAAAAGACTACACACAATTTTTAAATTGAATAAAAAATATACGTATTCTGCTTCACTTATTGATACAAATAATGTTGTTTTATCTACTTCTAACGTTTATTTAATTGGAACGAATGAGATTCGTCAAGATGATAAACAACAAACCTATGTAAATATAATTTTTGATCGACAAAAGGATGATTCTAGTAAGTTGCAACCTTATTTAGATAATAAAACGTGTTGTAGTTGGATTAATTCATATAAAACTGGTGTAATTGAAGGTGAAGATTATGTTTATATACACCCGATACAATATAATCAGTTTATTCAAACTGAAATTGTTGGATTTCCACAAGTGTACTTACCATTGGATATTAAAAAAAGTTGGAATAATTCGACATCTATCTATGCTTGGGGAGATTGGAAAGGGAAAGAAGTAAAATCGAAGTATAAAGTTCTTTCAAAGAAAGAATATTCAATTAAAAATGAAAAATTAGATTGTTGGGAAGTTGAATGTATTTCAATTTTTGACGGGAAAACAAATAAACAAACGTTTCTTTTTAATGAATTTCATGGATTTGTTTTAATGAATTATGAATTTTCAAATGGAAATAAGATCATTTTTGAAATGAAGGACTATCTTAATGATTCTAAGTAATTCAATTTAAGAAAGCTTTAAATAATTGTATTTAGTTACACGATATTTTGTTTTATTTCTGTCTCCCATTACACTGTAAATACCTAATTCTACAGCTTTTTTTAAATCTCTACTTGCTGAGGCTGTTGATAAATCTTTAAAAATATTCATGTAATCTTTTCTTGAAAATTCGATTTTACAGATAGTTGAAAAGTAATTTATTCGATCTGTGTCTTTTAGAATTCGATTGTTATAATTTAATAATTCGAATAAGGATTTATTTATTACATCTAACATATATTCAATAAACAGTGTTAGATTTTTCTTTTTTAATATTGCCTCATAATCTTTTTTAGAGTTTACAATATAATTTTCAAATGGCAAAAATTCGAAAATTGGAAATTCTGAACTCAATATTAATCTCTGCCATAAACGAGCTATTCTTCCATTTCCTTCATTAAAAGGTTTTAAAGTTTGAAGATGATAATGAACAATACAACTTTTAATGAAAATTAAATCATCTGACTTATTTATGTATTCAAAAAGTTCTTTTTGTAATGAGATTAATTCGTTCTGATTTTTATAACTTCCTGTTTTTATTGCAATTCCATTCAATAATTCATTATGAATGTCTAATAACCTTTTTTCTAATTTATAATTGATTTTTGAATGTTTATCATAAACTTTAGAGTAGTTTAAAACAGACGTTGAATCCTTATTCAACTCCATAATTTTTTTCTTGCTTAGCAATTCATTTATTTGATTTTGGGATAATTTGTTTTCATCTAAACAAAGAGTATTATAAATTATATTGATTTTATATTTTTTTAAATATTCATTATTTTGATTAAATAAATGATTTGCTTTTATTTCACCAATTTTTATTGATAATAAAGATATTAAGTTTAAAATATTGTTATTTAATGTGTAATTATTCATAAATTATAAAATCATTTGATAGTATCAAATATATTAAATTTTTATTGTTTATTTTTATTTTATTGATTCAATTCATTTTCTAAAGTTATGTTAAGAAGAAATAGAATGAACTAGTTTTATGCATTAACTTCATTTAGTTCAATTCGTTTCTTGTTTCCAATTCGATTTAGAAACATTAATTCACAGTTGAAAAGTGTGAAAAGCGTTTAAAAAAATCAAAATTAATCCTCGGAGGAGTCCTTTTAATTACTATTTTTACAGCTTGAAATACGATAAGGAAGAACAAATTTTCCTTTTTAAAATTTTTGATATATGAAATTTGGTGTAGTTACTTTTCCTGGTTCAAACTGTGATGAGGATATGGTGTATGTCCTAGAAAACATTATGGGTCAACAAGTTGAAAAATTATGGCATAAAGACACAGACCTTAAAGGGGTTGATTTTGTTGTGCTTCCTGGAGGTTTCTCTTACGGAGATTATTTACGTTCAGGTGCTATTGCTAAACTTTCTCCAATTATGGGCGAAGTAATTAAACATGCAAACAAAGGTGGTTATGTAATGGGAATTTGTAACGGTTTCCAAATTTTAACTGAATCTGGATTGTTAGATGGTGCTTTACTACACAACAATCAACAAAAATTTATTTGTAAAAATACATTCATCAAACCGTCATCTAGCTCAACTGCTATAACTAAAGGGTTGGATTTCAATAAATCATACAAAATTCCAATCGCTCACGGTGAAGGAAGATTCTATGCTCCTGAAGACATGCTGAAAAAAATTCAAGATAATGATCAAATTATCTTCAACTATTGCGCAGCTGATGGTTCAATTAACGATGAATCAAATCCAAATGGTTCATTATTAAATATCGCTGGTATCGCAAATGCAGGAAAAAATGTTTTTGGAATGATGCCTCACCCAGAAAGAGCGGCAGATCATTTATTATCAAACGAAGATGGTAAAGCGATTTTCGAATCTCTTTTAAAATTCTGTTAATCAATTTATTACAGATAATTACAATTGAATTTAAATTAAAGAACTAAAATGAAAGTATTACTTCTTGGATCAGGTGGAAGAGAGCACGCATTTGCTTGGAAAATTGCTCAAAGTTCAGTATTAGAAGAGTTATATATAGCTCCAGGAAATGCTGGGACTCGTGCACACGGGACAAATGTAGACATCAATACAACTGATTTCGAAGCAGTAAAAGCATTCGTTTTAGAGAAAAAAATAAATATGGTTGTTGTAGGACCAGAAGATTTATTGGTGTTAGGAATACACGATTTCTTCTTAGCAGATGACCAATTGAAAAACATTCCCGTAATTGGACCTGATAAAGAAGGTGCTCAATTAGAAGGGAGTAAAGATTTTTCTAAAAAATTCATGGCACGTCACAATATTCCAACTGCTAAATATGCGACGTTTACGAAAGATACATTAGAAGAAGGATATGCATTTCTTGAATCTTTAAAACCACCTTTCGTTTTAAAAGCGGATGGTTTATGTGCTGGTAAAGGAGTTCTTATTTTAGATAATTTACCAGAAGCAAAAGCGGAATTAAAAAATATGCTTGCTGATGCTAAATT
>CANCEQ010000158.1 GCA_947375085.1 Flavobacteriales bacterium | reverse complement strand
GAATACGAAGCTAAAGCAGAAGTAGCACCAGCATCAGTCCAATAACTTAGAACTCCTGAACCGGTAGAACCAGTTGTTACTGCTGATGCTGATAAATCAACTGTTGTTGGAGTGCAAACCGCTGCTGGTGAATGAAGTGATAAAACAGGAATTGGACTAACTGTTACAGTTGTCACATCGGAATTTACACATCCATAATAATCGGTCGCCGTCAAAGTATAAGAAGTAGTAGTAACTGGAGTAACAGATTGACTTAAAGAACTTGTACTATTCGATAACACGCTACTAGGAGAAGAAGTCCAAACATAAGTAGGAGAAGTAATCGGATTATTAAAATTTAGAGACCATTCTAATAATGTTCCTGTTAAACCTAAAGGGAGACTGAATCCTAAAATCATTGAACTGGCCGCTCCTGTATTTCCTACCTTTATGGTCCAGGTACCTGATGTAGAAGAACAATTTAAAAAATTCGCCCAAGCTACTGCACCATCAGCTGGTATAAAAGTCCCCGAAAATGATCCACTACCGGTTGAAATTAAGCTTGTAGCTGTTGGGGTAAAAGTTGTTCCAATATAATTCGCATCATTATAAGTACCATTTTTATTAATCAGTTTAATAGAATTTCCACAAGAATTAATTAAATATACTATCAAATCACCACCGCTATCATAGTTGATATTTAAATTTATTGAAACTAAACTATATCCCGTATTTAATCCTACAGGAGTAATTGTACTCGAAGCATATAAAGCTGAAGAACCACCTCCACCCCATGAACTTGCAACTGCATCTGGTGGAATATTCACATCTGTAGAATTTACAAAACTCAAATTTTGTGATGTTACGCCTGATACACTTCCACTTAAATTAGTAGTTACGCCAGAACAAATTGAAACATCATTCGATACAGTAACAGTCGGAGCAGTAACCGTAATTAATTTTGAATCTGTACATGCACCTTGCGTATAATAAACCGTATGTGTACCAATTCCAGCAACGGATGGATCAAATACACCTGTTGATGTATTAGTTATTCCTGGTCCTGACCATGTACCTCCAGATGGAGAAAATCCTACCAATGTATAAGAACCTGATTTTAAACACTTACTCTCATCGACCCCTGCATAAGTCCCTTGATTTCCAGAAATAGTAAAATTAAAGTCACAACCATCGTCAGGATAATTATCTACCACAATGTAATATTGTGTATTGGGTGATAAACTTGACGCAGGAATATCACATATACCGGAACCTTTTCCTGGGCCAACAATAACACCACCTTTACTTAACCATGTACCTGTATTGCCAGGACTTCTTACTGCACAATTACTTTTACCATCTACTCTTTTAAATATTTCAAATTGTAATTTACCTCCATCAGCATCTCCTGAAGCATTTACAGCAGTACAATTTGTATTAATATAAAAACTTATTGGAGAAACTGGGTTAGTAGTAGTAAAAGTAAACCAAACCGAATTATTATCATAACCATTGTAATTCCATTCGTACGTAGTCGAAGAATTTGGATCTGTAAATGGATCATGTAAAGCATCAAAAGTAGCTCCTTTAGTAGTTGACATATATTGATTATTAGGACATAAAGGAATAGCAGTTGAACAATCATCATTGATTACTGTTGAAATAGATGATGTACTTTCAATACATACTTGAAATGCTCCAACATTAGTTGAAACACCCTCAACCAAAATATAATAAGTATTTCCGGGTATTAAATAATTAGATGAAGCTGTAGCTGTATTTACTCCAGAAGCAGCTTGTGAACAAGCCTCAATATTATACCCTCCAGAACCTGAGCATAAACCAGTTAATGAAATAATTGAAATTTGTGGGCGATTTAAACCAGAAACACTCCCATTTATAGTAACGTTATTTACAGCTCCTAATGCTACAAATTTAAAATAAACAGTATTCCAACTTCCAGAAGCATCAAAACAAGAAGGTTTTGATGAACTTGTTAGATTCTCTCCTAATGCTCCAATATTAGTGTATGCATCTACTGGTGAACAAAAATTGTTTGCTGGTAATGTCAATGCATTACAAGGATCATCATTTGTGGGCGGAGAATAAGAATTAACACATAATTGAAATGTGCCTGTTAAACTATTTTTACCATCAACAATGATATAATATAAACTTCCTATAGTCAAAGAACTATATGTCAATGTTGAAGTAGCTCCTGATGCAGGTATATTACAAGCCAATTCAGGAAAAATACCGGTACATGGAGGAGTTGGTGGTGACCCTATTAAAGAAATCATTGGAGTTGTTAAAGTCGACCCCTTAACTATTATTGTTGCAGTTGGTGCTGAGGCAATAAAACTAAACCACATTGAATTATTGGTTCCAGCACCAAAACAGGAAGGATTTATTGTACCTGTTATTCCAACATTTGAATATTGACTTACTGTTGAACAACCATTTGATGAAACTAAGATAGATGTAGAACAATCATCACCTGCTGCAGCAAAAATTAAATTGCTGATAATTAACGAAAAAAGTAGAATTAATCTTTTCATTTCTAGAAATTTAATGTTTTAAAACAGATGAAATTTGAACTAATTTTGTTCCGTATCCAATATTCACTATCGGTACTAATTGATGAGTTATACTTGAAAAATCAACTCCTTTTTTGTTTTCCAAATATGCTATATCAAATTGAAAATTTTTCTGCAACATTTCTTCAATTGAAAACAATTCAATCACTGGTCCGTTTTCAATTTGAACTTTTTGATTTGTATAATAATTTCGAAAAGGAGAAAAATCAAATGAGATTAATCGGTTCAAATCTTCATCCTGAATAGAATTTAGAAAAGATTCATTTTTAATACCGTTGGAAGATAAAGATGAATTAGTTGGTTTATCTATACTTATAACTTTTGTTGACTTTTGACTTTCATTTACTTTTTCTTGAGAAAAAAAAGTACGTGTAAATAGTATAGTTACAGCTGTACAAAGGAGTAGTTTGCAGTTCATAGTTTATTTTGTATTTAGCATTTCCACAAGTAAGACGTGTTTAAATTTAAACAGTTGCCTCAATTGTTGCAATAAAACTAACAAACTTCAAAACAATTTCCAAATTAAATTGTGAAAAATCAAAAATAGTTAGTAGATTAGGTCTATGACGAAGATAAATTTAAACGATGCTCCTTTATCTAAACTACTAGATATCAAGTATCCAATTATTATGGCGCCCATGTTTTTGGTGTCTAATTCTAAAATGATTGTTGAAGCTGTAAAATCTGGAATTACTGGAGCAATTCCTGCTTTAAATTATCGTACAACAGATGAATTAAGAAAAGCAATTCAATTAATTAAATCTGAAGTTGAAGGACCTTTTGGAATTAATCTAATCGTTAATAAATCGAACTTTCTTTACAAAGAGCAGTTAAAAGTTTGCTGCGAAGAAAAAATTGCATTCATAATTACTTCATTAGGTTCTCCTGAAGAAACAATTATTGAAGCGCACAAAGCTGGAATCAAAGTTTTTTGCGATGTAACCAACTCAAAATATGCTAAAAAAGTAGAAGAATTGGGGGCTGATGCAGTAATTGCCGTCAATAAAGAAGCCGGAGGACACGCAGGAAATTTATCTTATAAGGAATTAATTCCGGAACTTTTAAAATCAGTTTCGATACCTGTTATTTCTGCGGGTGGAGTTGGTTCTGGAGAAGGAATGAAAAACATGTTGTCATTAGGTGCTGCTGGACTTTCTATGGGAAGTTTATTTATTGCCTCTATAGAATCAGATGTTTCAGAAGAATACAAACAAGCCTGCGTTGATTATAGTGCAAAAGACATTGTAATGACTACCAAACTTTCTGGTACGCCTTGTTCAGTAATAAAAACTCCTTACGTTGAAAAAATAGGTACGGAACAAAATTGGCTTGAAAAAATTCTTAATAAAAGTAAACGTTTGAAAAAATGGGTGAAAGCATTTACGTTTTATAGAGGAATGAAAAACTTGGAAAATGCAGCGTTTGGAGCGACTTATAAAACTGTTTGGTGTGCTGGACCTAGTATTGACTTTGTAAAAAATATCAGACCTGTAAATGAGATTGTTAATCAATTAATTACAGAATATGAGCAAGCCAACTAAAAATACTTCTATTCGTTCGATGCAATGGAAATTATTTCTTTTAGGTTTTTTTAAAATTCCTATTATTGGCTTTACACGTCCAAAATTAATTACGATTGATGAAGAAAATATATCAGTTAAAATTAAATTAAATCGAAGAACTAAAAACCATTTGAACTCAATGTATTTTGGGGCATTAGCTGTTGGAGCAGATATTGCAGGCGGAATTCATGTATTCTATTTCTCAGAAATCTTAGATAAGAAAGTGTCTTTTTCTTTCAAAGGAATGACTGCTCAATTTTTAAAACGAGCTGAATCAGATGTTTATTTCTCTAGCAACGAAGGACTAATTATCAAAGAGGCAATTGAAGAAAGTATCAAAACAGGTGAACGAATCAATAAATCGATTATGGTCACAGCAAAAAACGAAAGTGATGAAATCGTTGCAACATTTGAAATGATTAGCTCATTGAAAGTGTTGAATTAATATTTTTTGATTTCGTAGATTTCGTGGATCTATTTTCAAAATAGGATATGATTTAAATCCTACTCTATGTTGAAAATAAATCAAAAACAACTTACCCTTTCAAAAATTTAATCGTCTTTACTTTATTGCCAAAATTCAAAACGATAAAATAAACTCCTGAATTTAAGTTTGAAACATCTATTGCATTTGTTGATTCACCGATTAAAACTTCTCTACCAAATACATCTTTCATCCTAAACGATTTATAATCAACAGAAGCATTAATATTCAAAATCTCATTTACAGGATTTGGAAATACTTCAAGAGCCTCGTACTCATTCAACTTTTCAATACCCAAAGTTAATTTCTCACAAGGCAAAATTAATTTACTCGCATATTGTTGATCATGAAACACTTGAATATATACTGTATTCGTATCTCCAGCAGTATACATTGTCCCACCATTTTGTAAATTGACATCCCAACGGGTTGAATTATTTCCACTGACATAAATTTTTAATTGATGTCCTGCTTTCCATGTATAATTTACGAATGGAAGTTCAACAACTACTTCATAGATATTACCAACCGACATAAACGATTCATCTACTTTACTATATCCATTTCTAAATCGTATTCTTTTAATTCCATCATTAATAAGCATACTTCGACCATCTGGATAAACATCTACAAGACGAACAGCTAAATCAGCATCAGGTTGATTACAAGAAACAAATGCATCTAACTTTACTTTACCTGAAACCGATATATCATTTACTAATTCATTTGTCGAAAAAGTGATTAAATCTGATCTATTATCCAAAGAAGTTTGATTGTAAGGTCCCTGTAGTAATCCAGAACTTAAAGTCGCTCCTCCTATGGTTGGCGAAGGATGACGAGGATCGGAAAGAAAAGCAGAACCTCCAGCTCCTATTCCATCTAACAATTCATTATTTGCTGAAAGCTTTAATTCTTGTAATACCAATGTCTCTAAGGTATTTTGATTAGAATAATTCCATTTATTTTTACCCAATTCATAATAAGTGATTGCAGAAGTTGATTCCCAATTATTTGGTGTATTCAATAGATAGAAACTAAAAAAATCTCTCGCCATTGAATCTGATTTAAAAGCTGCATCTGGATAAGTTAACTCTCCTTGTTGTGAAGATCCTACATTTGCAACTCCAGTCCCACCGTGTACCCAAGGCCCAATTAACAACCATTGCTTTGCTCGAACAGATACATCAGACAATGTTCTTGAAGCAGGAAACCAATCTAACATATCTGTCACATTATGATCATACCAACCTCCAATCTGTAAAGTTGGAATATGAATATTCTGCGGATACCAAGTCGTATTCTCAGTATATTGCCAAGCATTACTATAATAAGGATTTCCTAATACGTTGGTTGACAATCCATAACCTAAAGCATCCAATTGTGCTAAACGAGATTTTTCTAATACTCCTCCATAAAAATAAGTATCATAAGCCGTTTGAGGTTGAGCTACAAGAGGTACCGCACAAATATGATTAGGATGATTTTCTTTCATCGTATTATATTGAACTCCACCTAATGCTGATGGTCCCCAAGTTCCCACTTTACCATTCGACCAAGTTTGTGCTACAATCCAATCGATTACATCATATCCATCCTGACCTCGATTTGGTTGAGCAACTAAAGCTGAACTTGAACCATAAAAACCTCTCCAATCAACCACCACCCAAGCATACGGACTAGAATTCAAATTTTGAAGATAGCCCAAAGGAAGACCATTTCTAAAATTGGTTTTATTATAAGGTGTTTGAATTAAAATAGTAGAAAAAGTAGAAGCTCCAGAAGGAACATACACATCTGCAGATAAATTTTTTCCATCCCTCATTGGGATATTTACAATATAAGTAGGCGTCATTTGAGACAACACCTTCAAACTAAAAAAGAGAAAAAACAATAAAAAAAGTTGTCTAGTCATAACCTAATACCTAATACCTAATACCTAATACCTAATACCTAATACCTAATACCTAATACTTAATACCTAATATTTACTTCCTAGGTCTAATAATCAATCTCAATGATAAATTGTAAGTGATATAATTCCAAACCCAATTTAAAAATACTAAAAACTTATTTCTAATTCCTAAAATTGATTTTAAATGAACTACCATCCATACCGCCCAAGCAAAGAAACCTTGAAATTTATAGTTAGGTAATTCTACCACAGCTTTATTTCTACCTACCGTAGCCATCGAACCTAAATCTTTGTATTTAAAAGGTTTTAAAGTTTCTCCTTTAGCAATTCGAGTTAAATTTTTAGCTAAATTATCTCCTTGTTGAATCGCTGGTTGTGCCATTTGAGGATGTCCTCTCGGATATTTTTCTGAAACAATACAAGCAACATCTCCAATCGAAAAGACAGTGTCGTATGTTTTTAATTGATTAAACTCATTGACAGAATATCTTCCTCCTGGTAAATAATTTTCTTCTGAAAAACCTTTAATTAAATTTCCTATAATTCCGGCTGACCATATCAATGTTTTAGATGGAATTTTATCCCCTTCTTTCAAGGT
>CANCEQ010000157.1 GCA_947375085.1 Flavobacteriales bacterium | reverse complement strand
ACTTTTGTTTTATCGTGACGGAAATGTAAATCCATTTTAGCATCCGAACATGAAACTATGGCTCCTAATAAACCATAATCTAATTCACACACATCGTGCGCTACACTTCTGTATGATTTCCAATTATTTGAAGATGAAAATTCATAATTCGCAGGATTGTTCGTTTTCGCTAAATCAAAAGGAAATAAAAATCCTCTTTCTCCAGGAACTCCTTCCCATGTCATTTGTAATTTCTCTCTTATATCGTGAGTGTAAATATCTGCTTGTAAATGAGACCCTCCAATGTGGTAAAAGTTTAGTTTTCTATCTTTTTCTTGTACCATCTTTTGCATATTTCTATACAAATTGACCCAATTAGGACTAACAGGAGTTAAGAATTGAAAATTATTTTTCTCAAAATGAATAAATGGATATTTTGTTTTTAAAGACGTATCTAAATTATAAAAATCGGAAAACTCATAACTATTCAATGTATCAGGACGTGAAAATAGTTGCGCAATCGTTGAACACGAAAACAACATAAATACAAATCCTATAGCATACATTAACCTCAAAATCAATATCTTATATTTAATTAAAGTTTTAATCAATTTCATTAAGAAACACTTACTCTTGTTGTTTCCACTTCGCAAATTCAGCTTCAAAAGCATCATAAAATAATTGTGATGCAATACTTGCTCCTCTATTACTAAAATGAATATAATCTTTTCCTGCTAACCCACTTTCTACCCAAGATGGCATTGAATTCAATCCTCCCATTGCTGAAAATAAATCCCAATATCCTGCTCCTTCATTTGACGAAACTCTTCTCATTTGGGCAACACAATAAGGCAACAATCGATACGACTCATAAATTCCACCGCTAAATTTAGACATATCACTTGGTCCAATCACAATAATTGCTGCTGAGGGATGTAATTTTTTCACCATTCGAATTTGTGATTGAAATTGAGAAGCATATCTACGAACTGATGAACTATCCTTAAAATAGGGAACCGAATTTCCTCCAAATTGTAATAGAATCAATTCACTGTTTAAATCATTGTACATTCTACTAACAACGTTATGGTCTAAGTATCCGAAGAAAGTCCCACTACATCCTCTCATCCCAATATTATCAACTTGAACTCCATAATCGCCTTCCAAAGAAAATCCACAAATCGTTGGACTTAAGGCACTTGAAAAAACATATTTTAATTTACCTGCTGAAGAAGTAAAACTCAAAGGAAGAACGTGGTATTTCCCATCTTTTACCAAACTATCTTCGTGAATTAATTTTCCATTTTGAAACACTTTAACAGCGCACGGTTTTACACAACTTGTATAAAACATTTTGACATTATTGTAAGTCCTAGCTCTACTTTGAGCACTGTAAGATGGCTCAATTTCAATCCAAGCTTCTTTAATAGCATTTGTGTTTGCAATATCAGTACTATCGTATTCTTCCGCTGTAAATCTTGCTGCTGACCCCATTGCACCGTATCTACGATTCTTCAATTTCAAACCACCAAAGCAATTGTAACGAACAAAATTGGAAGAATAATTTTGTTTGAAAGACATCGTTTGATACACGTTCATTGCAGGAATCAAACCTGGACCATTTCCTCCAAACTGATTTTGAATACGTTGACGAATATAAGAAGTCATTCTATCTCCTTCGATTTGAGAATCACCATAATGTAAAATATGTAACTTCGATTTTTCAGTCGCTACTTTATCCATTTTATCAAAGAAACGATGCAAATTCGCTCTTGCTGATTCTGATAAATGCAAATTAGTAGTGCTCTCATCTGATAGCTCTCCCCCCTTTGGTGCACCCAAATTTCCTTTCGAACGAGCTATGTGTTTGACTTGTTTTTGAGTTTCAGGAAGTTTTATTGGTTCAGTTGTAACTGTCTCATCAATAGATAAATCCAAATTAGACGTATCCACCATGGCAACAATTTTTGAAATATCCTTTTTGACTTGTTTTTTAGGATGAAAAAATTCTTCTTTCGATAAAAAATGAATCTTTGTACCACCTAAATCATATCCTTCTTCCGGCGCAAAATAAACAACAGGACTCAAAATGAGCAATACTGCTAGAATAAATAGTAGAACGTGATATGACTTTAATTCTTTCAAAAAATGGATTCCTAAATTTTCGTTTAAAGTAGTAACTAACGAGAGAAGCAGGGTTTTTGTTACATTTGTAAACATTAAAAAATTCTATAAACAATAATATGCTAAATATCAAAGCAATTCTTTTAATTTTCTTTTTTGCTTTTCTATTTACGAGTATTAATTTAAATGCCCAATCCCCTAATTTCAAACACTTTTCAGTTGAAGATGGAATTCCAAGTTCTGAATGTTATCAAGTTTTACAAGATAAGAAAGGATTTATATGGATTGCAACTGACAAAGGTGTTGCCAAATTTGATGGTGCCAAATTTAAAATCTACACAAAGGAAGATGGATTACCTGAAAATTGCATTATCAGAATATACGAAGATCCAACCGGTAGAATCTGGTTTGCTGGAGTCACAAACAAAATCGCCTATTTTGATAATAATAAAATCAGATCTTTAAAAATTAATGATGAATTATCAAGATTAGGTAATAATGGATATATAAATTCTTTACAATTTTATAAAAACCAATTATGGATTGGAATGTATGGAACTTATTTAATGCCTAAAGTATCGTTTTATAAAGGTGATACTAAAAATCAATTTCATCTTCAAAAAATAACAGACCTTAACAAAAACAAAACAATTCATGGTGGTTATATTTATAAATTTGACAATAATAAATTTCTTCAAGGCTCAACAAAAAACACTTATAATCAAGGCCTTATAAATATAATTACAGCTAAAAAAACAATATCTGAAAAATGTTTTATTTTGGACGGTTTTTCAAGTGGGGTGATTAGAAGCATATTATTCAAAAAAAAATATTACCTCATACTTTATGAAAGTAAACTGTATTTAGTCAATAAATTCAATGGAAAAACGGTTGAAAGATTCTCTTTAAAAAACAATCTATGTTACCATTTCTTGGATTCTAAAAATGGATTGTGGATTGGTACAAATAAAGAAGGACTATTATATTACCCAAAAGTTGATCTCAAAAAAGGTAAACCCTATCATTTTTTAAAAAATAAAACAATTTCATGTATTACTGAAGACCACGAAAAAGGATATTGGATAACGACTTTAGAGGATGGTGTTTATTACATAAAAGATATAAATTTTATGCATTATACTGAATTAAGTAGTTCGAAAGTAAATGCAATATCCGTTAATAAAAATTCAATATACGCAGGATTAGATAATGGTAATCTAGTAATATTTAAAAACAATATATCTACTGAAGTAAGTTCGAATTTTGATCCTTTATCTGTAAACTTTATTAGAAGAATAACACCCATTGATAACCATACGATAGCGATTGGAGGTAGTACTAGGTTTTGTTTTATGAATGTAAATAACAGAAAAATAGTACCTTTTAAACCCAATCAACAAGATAAATTATACCAAGGTTTATCTGTTTCATCAACTGCTAATAATAACGAGAAATTTTGGATTGGAAATTTCTCAAACCTAGTTGAACTTAATTACGAAAATCAGAATAATATAAAAACAAAAATACACCAAGCGCCCAATAGAATATATTCTGTAGCTGCTGATAAAAATGGTATCATCTGGCTCGGATGTGCAATTGGTTTATATCGATTTGAAAAAGGTGAATTTACGTTTCAAGGTAAAGGTTCTGATGCGCTTTCAAGTAGAATCAACGATATTCAAATACAAAACAACACCATTTGGAACTCTACAAAAGACAATGGAATTACAATAATAAGAGGCGCTAAACGCTATGATATTACTACTAAAAATGGATTACAAAGTAATATTTGTCAATCTCTTTTTTTAGAATCTGAAAAAATAGGTTGGCTTGCTTCGAACAAAGGAGTTTGTAAAATAACAATTGAAAGTTGGACACCTTTTAAACTAAATATTAAATATTACAACATCAACAACGGACTAATTTCTAATGAAATAAATCAAATTTTCAAAAAAGATAACACTGTATACATTGGTAGTAACAGAGGAGTATCGTTGTTTAATGAAAAAAAAGTCAAAAAAAATAATTTTCCACCTCCAATTTACATTACATCTTTAAACATAAATAATCAGGATACAATTGTCAAAAAGAACTACAATTTACCTTACGATAAAAACGATATATCGATAAAATATATAGGGCTAACATTTAAATCCGAAGGAAATGTTGAGTATAAATATCGACTACTCGGGTTGGATTCCGATTGGCAATTTACAAGTTATTCAAAAGCTACTTTTTCTAAATTACCCTATGGTAATTACACTTTTGAAGTATCCGCAAAAAACAATGATGGTTATTGGAGTAAGAATCCTGCTAAAATATATATATTTATTTCGCCCCCATTTTGGCATACATGGGTGTTTAGAATAATTGCTGCTATTTCATTCCTTTCAAGTGTCTATTTTTTCATTAAATGGCGAATAAATAAAATAGAAAAAAGAGCTGCTGAAAACGCAAAGCTTTATCAACAAACGATTGAGATGGAAATGAAATTTTTAAGTTCACAAATGAATCCACATTTTACTTTTAATGCGATGAATTCTATTCAATATTACATGTTGGAAAACGAACCTGAAAAAGCACAAAAATACCTGGTAAAGTATTCGAAATTAATTAGAAAAGTGCTTGAAAACAATATGAAAAAATATGTGCCTATCAAAGAAGAAATTGAAATGCTGGGGCTATATATGGACATTGAATCCCTTCGTTTTGAAATTCAATTTTATTATAGTATCAATATACCGAATGAATTAACCGAAAAGAAAATCGAAATTCCTCCTATGATTATTCAACCTTACGTCGAAAATGCTATTTGTCATGGTATTTCAAATAATAAAAAGGAAAAAGGAAAAATCAATCTTACCTTCGAAAATATAGACGATAAAATCAAATGTACGATTGAAGACAATGGAGTTGGAAGAAAAAAATCTAATGAATTAAAATCAAAAAACTCTAAAAAAGAATCATTAGGAATGTTGATTACTCACCAACGATTACAACAATTACAATCTGAATCTGAAATGGAAATAGAACCTGAAATCATTGATTTAGTTGATGTTAATGGTGTTGGTTGTGGAACGAAAGTAATTGTTTATTTACCTTATGTTTCAATATAAAACAAAAAAGTGCCTCCTTAAAAGAAGACACTTTTTTTGATTTGTTGGTTATTATATAATAATTTTATTAATAATTATTTCATTTCTAAAATTTTAAAATCCTCCACTCTAATCAGAAGTATTTCGCCATCCGATTTATTACTAAATTTTAATCTAAAATTTAATTGTTCAATTAGACATTGCAAAGATTGGAATTTTGTATAGAAAACAAATTACCGTTTACTCGATAAAAAACACATGTACTTTTTCAATTTGACTTAAAACTGAAAAGGAATTTAAAATAAGATAAAATGAAGCATAAAAGTGGGGATCTGTTGAATTACTGTAAAGCTGATATTTTCAATCCTTTCAGTGAAGCTAAAACTTCAGCTTTTTTTCTTCTTGAAATTTCATACAACAATCCATTTGTCATTGTTATTTCACAAGGCTCTGATTTAGTATAACTTGATATGTGTTTTGTATTAATACATATACCTCTATGAATACGCAAGAAATGATTAGTTTCTTTTAATAATGATTCAATCTCACTTAACGTTTTAGTAACTATGTATTTTTTATTTTCATCCGTTACAAGTTGTGTGTAATTATTCTCTGCTTCTAAAGATACAATTTGCGTAGAATTAACATATTCAACTTTATCGTTCACATGAACAGGAATGTAAATAATATCATCAACTACTTTGGCTTCTAATTCTCTTTTTTTAATTACTTTTTCAACAGCGGCAACTAAATCATCACTGTCTATTGGTTTAAGAATATAATCTATTGCACTAACTTTAAAAGCAGATACTCCATAATTACTATGTCCTGAAGTGAAAATAATTTCAAAAGTTGGATTTTCTATTTTTGAAAGTAAATCAAAACTATTTTGCTGATCTAAATGAATATCAAGAAATATAAGATCTGGATTCTTTTCTAAAATAATTTGATGTCCACTTTCAATACAATCCCCTTCCCCAACTATTTCAATTTCTGGACAATACTTTTCAAGTAACCTTTTCAAAAGTTCTCTTGCCCTCATTTCATCGTCTATGATGACAGTTTTTATAGTTGAATAGTTCTTCATAAATAAGTAAATGCAAAGCTAAACAAAACATTTATAAACAAAAGCTGTAATTTGTTTATAATTTAAGCTTTAAGAGTAAAAATGAAATAACAGAATTTAACTACCTTCGTCTATATAAAAATCAAAACACAAATGAAACAATATCACGATTTATTAAAGCATATTTTAGACAACGGAGCTCAAAAAGGAGACCGTACAGGAACAGGAACATTATCTGTTTTTGGTTACCAAAGTCGCTATGATTTATCGGAAGGTTTCCCATGTATGACAACTAAAAAATTGCACTTACGCTCTATTATTGTTGAATTACTTTGGTTTTTAAAAGGTGATACTAACATTAAATACCTAAAAGACAACAATGTATCTATTTGGGATGAATGGGCAGATGAGAATGGTGATTTAGGTCCTGTTTATGGATACCAATGGAGAAATTGGCCGGCAAGAGATGGTGGAACAATTGACCAAATTTCAAATATCATTCAACAAATTAAATCGAATCCAAATTCACGTCGTTTGATGGTTTCTGCTTGGAACGTTGCTGACGTTGATAATATGGCTTTACCTCCTTGTCACAGTTTATTTCAATTCTATGTTGCAGATGGAAAATTAAGTTGTCAATTGTATCAAAGAAGTGCCGATACGTTTTTAGGTGTTCCTTTTAATATTGCTTCTTATGCACTTTTAACGATGATGATTGCACAAGTATGTGATTTAGAAGTTGGTGAATTTATTCATACAATGGGAGATGCGCATTTGTATAACAATCACATCGAACAAACGAATTTATTGTTAACACGTGATTTTAGACCACTTCCAACAATGAAAATCAATCCAGAAGTAAAAGATAT
>CANCEQ010000156.1 GCA_947375085.1 Flavobacteriales bacterium | reverse complement strand
GGTGATATATTATTAGTAATTATTAATGACATATTGGATATAGCCAAAATCGAAGCAGGAAAAATGTCACTTGAATCAAATGATATCGATTTAGTGAATTTAACGCAGCATATTTTCGACACTTTTCAGGTGAAAATTGATGAAAAAGAGATTGTTACAACTACGAATATAGAAGATAATTTCCCTACTATATTAAAAGGTGATTCTATTCGAATTTCTCAAATCTTACTTAATTTTATTAGTAACGCAGTCAAATTCACGCCTCATCAAGGGAAAATATCTATATCTCTTTCTGTTTTAAATGAAAATGAATTTACCTATTTTGTAGAGATTTCAGTTCAAGATTCTGGTATCGGTATACCAAGCGACAAATTAAGTTCAGTATTCGAGCCTTTTGTTCAAACAAGTGATGATACAGCTAGAAAATATGGAGGAACTGGACTTGGTCTAACCATTGTAAAAAAAATAATTGACTTAATGCACGGCGAAGTCACTGTTGAGAGTGAATTTGGTTCAGGCTCCAAATTCACCATCATTTTGCCTTTACAGAAAGGAAATTCCTTAAATTCCTTAAATTCCTTAAATAATAAAATAAATTTAAATACTTCCATTCAAAATATACGCATTTTATTAGCGGAAGATAACCTTATTAATCAATTGTTAGCTCAAACCATTTTGGGTCAATTTGAAGCGATTGTCACTACAGTTGAAAATGGAAAATTAGCAGTTGAGGCTGTAAAAGAATCTGACTTCGATATTGTTTTAATGGATTTAATGATGCCTGAAATGGATGGATACGAAGCCGCTCAGACAATTCGAAATCTAGAAAATAATGAAAAAAACTCAATTCCAATTATTGCTATAACAGCTGATGTTACGAATCAAGTTATGGAGAAGTGTAAAAAACATGGAATGGATGAATATATGTCAAAACCATTTGACGCTGCTGAATTAAAAACTAAAATACTTACCTTAATTAACAAAAATGTCTAAACTAGAAAATGAACATATTGTCTTTTGGATAGAAAATGAAATTCTTTTCAGTGAATACAAACATCCGTTTGAAATGACATTGGAAAATTCGATTGAAATCTATGCCCTAAGAAAAGAAATTTCAAATGGTCGAGACCAGTTGTTTTGTTATGATATAACTAATTTAAAATCAATGACAAAAGAAGCTAGAGATTACGGAGAACTTCATGGACAAGATGAATTAAAAGCCTCTGCAATTATTGTAAATTCTCATTTAACCATGTTTATTTACAATGCATTTTTGAAATTAAAAAATGTAAAAATTCAAGTGAAGGCTTTTAGAACAAAAGAACTGGCGTTAGAATGGTTAAATCAATTTAAAACAACTTAATTTTAATTTAAGCTATGAATCAATTAAAAGAAGTTTTAGAGAAAATTCGATCCATCTATGTGGATGAATATCAAGCCCCTATTACTTCAGAAAATACAATCGAAAATTTACATTTAGAAGTAGATTATATTGTAGAGAAATTAGTTGAACAAAAAAAGAGGCAACAAGAAATTATTACGCATATCATTGAATGTTGCGCGGGTGATTTCTATAACCCTATTCCAACTTCTCCAAGAAATGATGAGTTAGATGTAATTAGCTCAGGATTTAACATCTACATAGAAGAATTAACAGCTGCAACAGTTTCAAAAGAAGCACTTAAAATAGCAAATGACGAATTATTGAAAGAAAAAGAGACTTCTGAAAAATTAACGAAAGCAAAAGAAGACTTCCTTTCAAATGTAAGTCACGAATTAAGAACACCCCTTAACGGAATAATTGGTTTTACAGATCTATTATTCGAATCTGAAAATTTAAATCAAAACCAAAAAATTCATTTATCTACGATTAAAGACTCTAGCGACACTTTATTAAAATTGGTAGACGAATTATTAGACAATGAAAGTGTTAAAAACAACGAATTAAACCCTATAGGACGGATGGGAACAACAAATAAAATTAAAATATTAGTAGCGGAGGATAACGCTATTAATCAATTATTAATCAATACGATATTAACACAAGAAGGTTTTGAAGTAGTAGTCGCTGAAAATGGTAAAATAGCGATTGATTTTTTAGTTGATTCTGATTTTGACATCATTTTAATGGACTTAATGATGCCTGAAATGAATGGATATGATGCTACAGAATATATACGTAAAAATCTAACCGGAAGAAAGTCTACTATTCCAATAGTAGCTGTTTCAGCAGATGTTACAAAAGATGTTAAAGAAAAATGCAAAGCAGTTGGAATGGATGAATATATTTCAAAACCATACGATTCAAAGCATTTAATTGAAACGATCTACAAAATTGTCGGATAAAATAAGCTGATAAATGACTCCAATACCAAACAACGAAAAAGAACGCTTAGAAGCATTGAATAGCTATCATATTATGGATAGTTTATCCGAACAAGAATTTAATGCAATAACAAAATTAGCTGCATCCATTTGCGGAGTACCTATAGCTCTCATCAGTCTTTTAGACGAAAATAGACAGTGGTTTAAAGCTAAATTTGGAATTGATGTGGATGAAACTCCGCGAAATCTTTCATTTTGTCAGCATGCAATAATGGATAATAAAATTTTTGAGGTTGAAAATGCCTTAGAAAATCCATTATTCAAAGAAAATCCATTAGTACAAAATGCCCCAGATATTCGTTTTTATGCTGGTGCACCTCTAATTGATCCAAATGGATATAATTTAGGAACACTTTGTGTAATCGATAAAATGCCAAAAAAATTAACGGATGAGCAAAAAGATGCCCTTGAAACACTTGCTTCAGAGGTTGTAGCTTTAATATTACTTCGAAAAAGTAAAAAGGATATTGAAGATTCAAAAAATGAAATTGAAGCAATGCTGTCTGGACTTCAGGAAGGTATTGTGTTTCAAAATACGGAAGGTGCGATTATAAGATGTAACAAAAGTGCTGAATCTATTTTAGGTTTATCTTACGATCAAATGATTGGAAAAAAATCAGTTGATCCATCATGGAGATCCATTCACGAAGATGGTTCTGATTTCCCAGGTAATACACATCCTGCAATGATTACATTGGCAACAAAAGAACCGATGACGGATGTAATTATGGGGGTTCACAAACCAAATGATGAATTAACATGGATTTCAATCAATGCTGTTCCCATCTTTTCACATGATACAAAAGAATTAAATGGTGTCGTTTGTACATTTAAAGATATTACTGATTCAAAATTACAGCAAGATAAAATAAAACACAATGAACAACTTTTAGAGAAATCACAATCAATAGCTAAGATTGGTAGTTGGGAGTTTAATTTGCAAACTTTTGAACTAGAGTGGTCGAAAGAGCATTACAAAATATTTGAATTAGAAAATACTCCTAAAGAGTTATTATATGATGCTTATCGTTCAAAAATTCATCCTGAAGATATAACTCAATTAGATTTTGTAGTTCAAAGAGCTATTCAAGAAGGCATTGGATTTGAGTATCATCATCGAGTTGTATTAAGCGATTCAAAAATTAAATACGTTGTAGGCGTAGGTGAAATTGAAAAAAACGAAATCAATGAACCTACTATTTTAAGAGGAACGGTTCAAGATATTACTGAGACAACATTAAAAGAACAAAAATTTGCCACTGAGGAAGCTCGTTGGAAATTTGCAATTGAGAACTCGGGTGATGCTATTTGGGATTTTAATCCAATGACTCAGATTGGATATCGATCTGATAAATTTTACACCAATCTAGGGTATTATCCAAATGAAATTGAAATCAATCAAGAATTTATTACATCAATCATTCACCCTGAAGATATTGAAAAAGTTAATTTAAATTTTCATAATTTAATAATTGGCAAAATAGACTTTTTCAAAGAAGAGTATAGAATTAAAACGAAATCAAATGAATATATTTGGGTTTTGGACAGGGCTAAAGTTTTTGAAAGAAATAAGGATGGAATAGCAATTAGAATAATAGGTACACATCAAGATTTAACAGCAAGAAAAAACTTTGAAATTGAGTTAAAAAATTCAAAAGAAAAAGCAGAACAAGCAAGCATTTCTAAATCAGAGTTTTTAGCTAACATGAGTCATGAAATCAGAACACCATTAAACGGAATAATCGGATTTTCTGAATTAATGAAAACAACTGAATTGAACCAAACTCAGGCTACTTATTCAAATACGATTATTCAATCTGCCAATTCTCTTTTAAGCATTATCAATGATATATTAGATTTTTCTAAAATTGAAGCTGGAAAATTAGAATTGGATATTCAAAAAAATCAAATTACAGATACTGCTTCAGAAGCAATTGACATAGTAACTTATCAGGCGCAAACGAAAAATTTAGAACTGATTCTAGATCAAGATTTTGCCATCCCATGTGATATTTATTATGACTCAAATCGTGTAAAACAAATTTGTGTAAACCTACTTGGAAATGCTATTAAATTTACTTCTAATGGTTCTGTAATTTTAAAGGTAGAGTTACTATCTAAATTAGAAAAAGAATTATCCCTTCGATTCTCTGTTACAGATACGGGAGTTGGAATTAATAAAGAATTACAATCTAAAATATTTGATGCTTTTTCTCAAGGAGATTCGTCAACTACGCGTAAATATGGTGGTACCGGTTTAGGTTTAAGTATATCTAATAAATTACTTGACTTAATGAATCACAGTAAATTAGAACTGATCAGTGAAGAAGGTAAAGGAAGTAATTTCTACTTTGATTTAACTCTTCCTTACAATGAAGACATTACTCCTAAACGTGAATTTGATTTTTCAGCTATAAAAAAAGTGTTAATTATAGATGATTCAAAGAAAAGCAATGAAATTGTAAGTAATTTTTTAAATCGATTTAATATTGAATCAACTCAAGAAGTGGATGAAAATAAAGTAATTGAAATACTAAATACTCATCAATTTGACTTACTTTTTATTGATTCCAAAAATAATTCAGATGAAAGGTTAGAATTAATTAAAACCATTATATCAAATCCTGTTTATCAAACAAATACTGCTCCAATTGTTTATATGACAGATTCTATACACGATGATTCGACGTATACTAAATGTCAGGAGATTGGAGTAAATTATAGATTGTTAAAACCAATTAAACCGAAAGATTTATTTGAAAAATTAGTCAAAATTTCTTCTGTCATAAATGATGTTCCTGTCCAAAAGAAAAAATCGAGTGAAATATTATCGAAAGTGAAAATGACGATTTTGGTGGTAGATGATAATGAAATCAATCAACTTCTTGCAAAAACGATGCTTCTAAATATGTTACCAAATGCTGAGATAATTGAAGCGAATGATGGAAAGGAAGCTATTGAAAAATTCAAGGAATGTAATCCTAAACTTGTATTTATGGACGTTCAAATGCCTGTTTTAAATGGGTATGACGCTACCATAGAAATCCGAAAATTATCGAATTCTAAAAATATTCCAATTGTAGCTCTTACTGCTGGAACAGTAAAAGGAGAACGTGAAAAATGTTTAGAATCGGGAATGTCAAATTACATAAGTAAACCAATAATAAAAGAAGAATTGAAAGATATTGTTCTTATTTATTTATTGGATTAAAAGAAAAGAGTATGAAAAACAAGGAGTATTTAGAAAAATTAGATGATTATAAAAACATCTTTAATCTCTCTTTTGACATCATGTGTAAAGTAGATTCAGAAGGAAACTTTAAGGAAGTTAATCCTGCGTTCAATGCTATTTTAGAATGGGAAATTAACGATGTTCTCCATACTCCTTTTACACATTTCATTCATCCTGAAGACATTGAACATACAACAAATGAAATCACAAAACATTTCACCGGAAATGGACCTGATGTCATTATTAATCGATACAAGACAAAATCTGGCGGCTATAAACACATTAGTTGGAAAGGAAATGTAAATAAAGAAACTGGTGACTTTTACGGTATCGGTCGAGACATTACTGATCATCACAAAAAACTCACAGAGTTTGAATTAATTTCTAAAGCAGTTTCAAAAACTAAAGACGCTGTAGTAATCACCAATGTAGCTGGTGAAATAATTTGGGTAAATGATTCTTTTGAAAAACTAACAGAATTCAAAAAATCAGAAGTAATTGGTAAAAAACCAGGTTCATTTCTTCAAGGGATAAATACAAATCCTGACACGGTAGAGGCTATTCGAAATGCTGTTAAAAATCGAAAAGAAATTGACATCAATATTCTAAATTATACAAAATCCAAAAAAGAATATTGGTTAAACATCAACATCTCCCCTATCTATAACGATAAAGGTGAACTTGAAAATTTCATAGCTGTTGAAAGAGATGTTACAAAACAAATAAAATTAGATGAAGAAAAACGTACTTCTGAAAAACGTTGGCAAATAGCAATAGAAAATTCTGGCTATGGATTATGGGATTGGAATATTCAAACCGATGATTGCTATTTTTCAGATGCTTGGAAATATATGTTAGGATATTCTCCTAACGAGGTTGAAAATAACGTACATGAATGGACGATTAAAGTACATCCAGACGACCTACAAAAAGCAGAAGAAGATGTTTTGAATCACTTAAAGGGAAAAACAGAATTCTATGAAAGTACCCATCGAATGTTATGTAAAGATGGGTCGTATAAATGGATTTTAGATAAGGGAAAAATTGTTGCCTGGGATGAAAATGGAAGACCATTAAAAATGATTGGAACCCATCACGATTTAACTAAAGAAATTGAAACGAAACAAAAATTAACAAAACAAAAAGATTCATTAAACGAAGCGCAACATCTATCAAAAATAGGAAGTTGGGAATTTGACGTAAGAACTAAAATATCTACATGGTCAGACGAACAATTTAATATGTTTGAAATAGCGCCATCAACTGAACCTAAAAATCTACATCAAGAATATAAAAGAAAAGTACATCCAGCTGATTTCATTGAACTTGAAAAACTTGTTAATCAAGCAATTGAAGAAAAATCAGGATTTAATGCAGAGTATAGAATTTTACTATCTAATTCTAAAATTAATCATGTAATTGAAAGAGGTAAAGTAATTCTAAATGAGTTTGGTGACATTGAAAAAATCATTGGAGTAACTCAAGATATTACACAACAAAAACTACTTGAACTTGAAAATTTAAAAATTCAAGAAAA
>CANCEQ010000155.1 GCA_947375085.1 Flavobacteriales bacterium | reverse complement strand
CAGATAGAAATCAATCTTCACTTACTTTTTGAAGTTCTAGGCTACTTCATAGGCTTTCGTTATTTCCTTTATTTAAAGAAAAGTAAAACAGATGTGATATCTGAATCAAATCGAATTTGGATTTTAATTGGAGCAAGTGCGGGTTCCCTCCTATTTTCAAGATTAATTGGAGCCCTCGAAAATCCAATTGAATGGAGCGAAGCTAAATATCCTTTTCTTTATTTCTATCAAAACAAAACAATTTTAGGAGGTTTACTAGGTGGACTTCTGGGAGTCGAATTAATTAAGAAAATCATTCACGAAAAAAACTCTTCAGGTGATTTATTTACCTACCCTTTAATTATATCGATTATAATTGGTCGAATCGGATGCTTTACGAGTGGTATAAATGAAAACACTTATGGGACTAAAACAACATTTTTTACTGGTTTGGATTTGGGAGATGGAATTCAACGACATCCGGTAGCGCTTTATGAAATTGGTTTTCTATTTCTAGTATGGCTAATTTTACTTCAAATCAACAAAAAATCACCTTTAAAAAATGGCTATACATTTCAAATCTTTATGATTGCTTACTTGATTTACAGATTTTTTCAAGAATTCATCAAACCGAGTTATTTCTTTAATTTTGGTTTATCGACCATTCAGATTACTGCCTTAATTGGACTCATCTATTATTACAAAACCATTTTTATTATTTTGCTAAATCCTTCAAAATTAACTCAAGATGTCAACAACTAAAAATTACATATACTATGATCACACGACAAGTCTTTGCAATGAATGTCATACTCCGATTAGTGCGAAAATCATTTTTGAAAATGGAGGTGTTTATCTTTCTAAAAATTGCAAAGAGCACGGTTATCAAAAAGTATTAATTGCGAATGACATCGAGTATTATAAACAAATCAGAAACTATAACAAGGCTTCTGAATATCCAATAAAACCGCATACTGAAACAGAATATGGCTGCCCTTTTGATTGTGGTATTTGTCCTGATCACGAACAACATTCCTGTTTGACATTGGTTGAAGTAACTGACCGATGTAATTTAACTTGTCCTACTTGTTATGCTAGTTCTTCTCCTCATTCGGGAAGACACAGAACATTGGAAGAAATTGAATTTATGCTGGATGCCATCGTAAAAAGTGAAGGTAATCCAGATGTTGTTCAATTAAGCGGAGGCGAACCAACGATACATCCCGACTTCTTTAAAATACTTGATATTGCAAAGACAAAACCAATCAAACATTTGATGGTCAATACCAATGGAATTAGAATTTCAAAAGACTTTGAATTTGTTCAAAAACTTGCAACCTATATGCCTGATTTTGAAATCTATTTACAGTTCGATTCGTTAAATTCTTATCCTTTAGAACAATTAAGAGGCGTTGATTTATTGGAAGTTAGAAAGAAAGCCATTGACAATTTAAACAAAGTCAACCTTTCTACAACATTGGTGGTAACTGTTCAAAAAGGATTAAATGACCACGAATTAGGTGATATTATAGATTACGCTTTAAAACAAAAATGTGTTCGAGGAGTGACTTTTCAACCTACATCAATTAGCGGACGATTAGAAAATTTCAATACAACAACAGATAGATTAACACTTACTGAAGTTCGACAAAATATTCTAAATCAATCTCCTATATTTAAACCGAATGACATCATTCCAGTTCCTTGCAATCCCGATGCTCTAGCCATGGCATATGCCTTGAAATACGGGGATTGTGTACTTCCATTAACCCATATGATTGACCCTGAAATTTTATTAAACAATTCAAAAAATACGATTGTTTATGAACAGGACGAAGAATTACATGAACATGTACTAAAAGTGTTTAGTACCGGAAATTCAGTGGATGCCATTCAAGAAGAATTTAATCAACTTTTATGTTGTTTACCAGATATTTCAGCACCAGGATTAGGATATGACAACTTATTCAGAATCATTATCATGAGTTTTATGGATGCGCACGATTTTGATGTTCGAGCGATTAAAAAATCGTGTGTTCATATTGTTAATAAAGAAGGAAAAATCATTCCATTTGAAACGATGAATTTATTTTATAGAGAAGGAATGGAAGATAAATTGAATGCTTTTAAATTGAAATACAGATGAATTCAATGATTAAAATAATTGTAATAAATCTCGTAATTTATTGTGTATTAGCAATGATTAATGACTTTTTCATTTATTTTGCTCTTTCACTTTTACAAATTATTTTTTGCTTACTTTCAGGTATAGTTAACTTATCTACAAAGAAACAAGAAGCTGCAGGATATTTATTAAGCACTCTAATTATTGTGTCGATAGGACTTTCAACCTGTAATCTCAAAATTTAAAACAGATGAATAACTTAAAAAAAATAGTTGGAATAAATCTTATCATACTTTTGGTATTTGGCTTAATTATTACGATACCTTTTTTAACAACTAAACCAGTTGAATATAATGGTGGTTTTAACTCCATTGGTTACGTTATAAGTTATACATTTCTTATAGGTCTACAATCTATCATTAACCTTCTCATTTCATTGTTTTTTTTCATTACTAAAAACAATGAAATGGGTAAAGCATTTTTATTAAGCTTTATTTTAGTGTTAGTAATTGGATTCTCATCTTGTATGGCTATATTCAACAATTAAAATGATTGATTATGAGCAATTTAAAGAAAATAACAGGAATTAATCTTATTGTATTATCCGTATATACAATAATGTTTTCGATATCATATTTTAACTCAAAAACGAATGAAGTAAATACAGGATTTTTCTGTGCTTCCTGTATTCTTTTAGTTGGTTTCGTACTATTTTTAAGTATACAATCTTTTCTTAATCTGCTTATCGCATTGTATTTTTTTATTACTAAAAAAAATGAAATGGGAAAAGCATTTTTATTGAGTTTTATTTTAGTGCTAGTTATTGGATCCTCATCTTGCATAGCTTTATTTAGTAATTAACTTTATTGACTATGAACAAATTAAAAACAATTTCAGGAATTAATTTAAGTATGTTTTTAGCTTATTCACTTGTATTACTAACAATGAATAGTTCTGTATTTAAATTTGATTTTTTCAATACACTTTGGATAATTGTATCTATCCATTCAATTGTGAACTTGTTAATTGCAACATTTTATTTTATAAATAAAAATGGAACAAAAGCTAAATCGTTCTTGATGAGTTTTTTAATAATTGTAGGAATTGGTTTTTCGTCGTGTAAAATTGCCTATATACCGCCGCATCCTCCACAAAAGAATAATCAAATCAAAAACACGGAACAGATTAAACCAACAGATAAAATTGAAAACAACAAAGAAATTGATACTTTAAAAAATCAAAAATAAAGCTTTATTTCACCGTGTTCACAATTCTTTACAATTTCGGAATTCAAACTGAAATCTTAAAAATTTAAACCTGATGATTGAATATAAAGAAAATAAAAAGGGATAATTTAATAATCGAACATTCAAAATTTAATATTCAACATCATTTCGCCGTATTCTCCAACATCGGTACAAAACTGAAATCGCCATAATCAACAACATCTTCTGAATCTTCTGAAGTTCTTGTCAATACGACCATTTTTTGGATGTTACCCTCGCCCAACGGAATAACCAACTTACCTCCTATTTTCAATTGTTCAACCAATGCTGGCGGAATAAATGGAGCTCCACAGGTTACTAAAATATGGTCAAATGGTGCGAATGTAGGTAATCCTTTGTAGCCATCACCATATGATAAACGTGGATTAAAATTGAAATGATGAATGATATTTTTCACTTTCATATACAATTCACGTTGACGTTCAATCGAATATACTTTTGCGCCTAATTCACACAAAATACACGTTTGAAATCCAGAACCAGTTCCGATTTCAAGAATTTTATCGCCTTTTTTTACTCCTAATAATTGAGTTTGAAAAGCAACAGTATATGGATGTGAAATTGTTTGTCCTGCACCAATCTGAAAAGGCATATTGCTATACGCTTGTTCAGTAAAAGCTAAATCTAAAAAAAAGTGACGTGGAATCGCATTAAATGCTTCCAAAATTCGTTCATCTTGAATCCCTTTAGAACGCAACTCATCAACAAGTTGCCTCCTCATTCCTTTGTGTTTATATGTATCTTTATAATGACTGTGCATCTTGCAAAGATACGGCATTGATTTGAATGATTCAACTCAATTTTCAAACATTCAACTGTTGATTTATTTTTTTCTTTAACACAAAAGAACATATAAGGAAGCATCAAAAGAAACACAGAAGTTACTTGATTTGTTTAAAAAAAGGAAAGTATAGGTAATACTATTGCTTCTTTACTGCAAAGCAGTTTCTCTCGCGCACTTTAAATCTTTTGTGAAACTTTTGATGCTTCCTTTTGTGCAATTCTGCGACGCAGTATCTTTTGTGTTAAAAAAAATTAGTTACTCCATTCAGAATTAATCCCTCCCTGAAAATAAAAACGGTCTTTTCTTCGTAAAGTTTTATCAAAAATAGGCTCACCTGATTGATTTAACCTCGGATAATGAGGTGTATTATGCTTCACCGTTTTAGGCAGAAAAATCAAATCGTGAATAAGGCGATTCTGAATCGAATTTCTAATTTGTTCACTATCAACACCTAATTTCAACTGAACTGTTTGACCAAATCCTAAATTGCTTATAAACGAGCCATACCAAATACCATGACTTGTTTTTCCATAAGGCAACTGACTCAAATCTTTAAAGCCATACGGACAATCTTTCGAACTTTCGCGATTCCATTGAGCGCCATTTGTTTCACCCGTCCATAAATAAATACCTGTTCCAAATTTAAAATCGTGGTATCTGTAATTTACCAATACATGTCCAGTTCTAAAACGATCATTCGCCTGACCACCAAATACATCGTTCTCAAACAAAATAGAAACCTTATTTAGCATTAAAGAAAAACCTCCAGAACGTTGAGTAGTGCCTGCTTTATCAAAATACCACAAATAGTTATAACCTAATCCATTTCGAAAAGCAGTTTGATGAGTCAATCCATCCAATTGATAATCAATTAAATTATCTTTTTTACCTCCTAAAAAAACAGCCCCTATATACGTTCTATTTTCTAAAAACTTTTTGCGTTGACCATAACTCGTCAAATTCCAAACAAAAGAAGTTCCGGCATTTACTTGATAAAAATGGTCGGTATAATACGTCTTTAAAAGAATCCCAATTGAATTAACATGCGTTCCTAAATTCACTACCACTCCCGTCGTAAAACCAGCATGATGTATTGATTTCGATTGAGAAAAAACAATATTCGCTAAAAAAAGAAATATATAAACGACACGTTTCAAATGAAAACAAAATGAGTGAATAAAAAACTTGCTTCAACAACAAAATTAACCTTAAATCCCTAAATTTAAACCAATCATACCATATATATCCGTTTTGAAAGAGGAATAAAGTATATTTACAATTATGAACACAACACGTTTTTTTTACTGGTGCGCTCAATTTGGCGGATGGTTTTTATATACCGCCCTTGTCGTATTATCTACTTATGTTGACAATCCGAAGGAAGTCACAAACTCACTCGTTTTAGACATTTCCATCTTTGTATTATTTGCAATTACCTATACACACATCATGCGAATCCTATTCATTCGTTGGGGATGGCTCGAACTAAAACTCGCTCCTTTACTTCCTAGAATACTAATCGCATCGTTAATTTGTTCTTCATTTGTTGCAATTAGTGCTAAAACCGTATCTTATATTACAAAAGTAGATACAGAAGAACCCTATAATGTATTGCGATTTTTAATCACTGTTTTATCCATTTCCGTTCTACTACTTTTTTGGAATGCACTTTATTTCACCTATCACTTTTTTACAAAATCGAGAAAGCAAGAATTCCATAACTTAACTTTGGAAGCCAGTAAAAACGAAATTGAACTTAAAAATTTAAGAACGCAGTTAAATCCTCACTTTTTATTCAATTCTTTGAACAGTATCAGAGCATTGATCGAATTAGAACCAACTAAAGCAAAGAACTCTGTTACAGCACTTTCCAATCTTTTACGTAAATCATTAATGCTTGGTAAATTAAACCTGGTTTCGATTGAAGAGGAAATTGAAATGGTAGCGAATTACTTGGATTTAGAAAAAATACGATTCGAAGAACGGTTAATTATCAAATGGAATACTGACAATCAATTAAATAAACACTTAATTCCGCCATTTTCAATCCAAATGTTAGCTGAAAATGCAATTAAACACGGAATTTCTACTCTTATTGAAGGTGGAGAAATTGAAATTAAAACCGAAAAAAATCAAGAAAATTTAATCATTACCGTTATTAATTCTGGGACATTAAAAACCGAAGTTGACCTTGGAATTGGAATCGAAAATACACGAAGAAGACTTGATTTGCAATACAATGGATTGGCTTATTTTGAATTATTCGAGAAAGACGATAAAGTAGTTTCCTCCATCACTTTTAAACTTTAGATTATGACAACTTTAAAAACATTACTAATTGATGATGAGCGTTTAGCACGTGAAGAGTTAAAGTTATTATTGAATCAATACGATGAAATTGATATCATTGCTGAAGCGAAAAATGGCGAGGAAGGAATTTCAAAAATCAAAGAATTAAAACCGGATTTAATCTTTCTAGATATTTCAATGCCGGGAATCAACGGATTTGAAATGTTGAAAAAATTGGATGAAATTCCAAAAGTAATTTTTGTGACAGCTTACGACGAATATGCAATAAAAGCATTCGAAGTAAATGCCTTGGATTACATCCTAAAACCAGTCGACCCAATTCGATTAAACGAAGCAATTCAAAAGTTATCTAAAAAAGAAGATGAATTTAGTTCTCCTTTAGAATTAAATAATTCTAGAAAATCGCGTCCTTTAACAATCAACGACAGTGTTTTCATTAAAGACGGTGAAAAAACATGGTTCGTAGAATTGAGCAAAATCAGAATGTTTGAGTCCGACGGAAATTATGTAAAAGTATATTTCGACAATTTCAGACCGCTCGTTTTAAGGTCGTTAAACAGTTTCGAAGAACGTCTCGACCCTGAATATTTCTTTAGAGCCAACCGTAAATTCATCATCAACACCAAATGGATTAGTTCCATAGAAAATTGGTTCAACGGAGGATTAATGGTTGAGTTAAAAGAAGGTGAAAAAGTAGAAATATCAAGAAGACAAGCTATTCGTTTTAA
>CANCEQ010000154.1 GCA_947375085.1 Flavobacteriales bacterium | reverse complement strand
CCGAATTTATAAGAAATACAAGACTAATAAGTATATATCATGACAAAAAGAACGTTTCAACCGTCTGTAAGAAAAAGAAGAAACAAACACGGTTTCCGTAGTCGTATGGCTACTAAAAATGGACGTAAAGTATTAGCTGCACGTCGCGCTAAAGGTAGAAAAAGATTGACTGTTTCTGACGAAGGAATGCACAAACGTTAAGATTTTCAATAAAAACATATTGAAACCGATATTCTTTTTGAATATCGGTTTTTTTTTGTCCCTTCGATACGTTTGCTCATTCTTCGCTAACTACTCAGGAACAAAAAAAACATTAACAATTATTCATTCTTCGCCAACTACTCAGAAACTAAAAAAACACTCACTATTACTCATTCTTCGTAATCTACTCAGGAACAAAAAAAAACACAATTATCTATTCTTCGCAATCTACCTGGGAAAAAACAACGAACTCTATCATTAATAGTAGATAATGTGAAATCAATGAAAAACTCCATTGATAGTAAGTTATATAGTTTAAGAGAAATATAGTGTATAAAAAAAGCTTGATTCAGATTAACCAAATCAAGCTTTTAATTTTAATTCAACTATTATTACTTAAGAATTACAAATTCTGTTCTTCTATTCTTTTTATGATTTTCTTCTGTACATTCTTCTTTATCACAATTACATTTTACTACTAACATCGTTTCTCCAAAACCTTGTCCACTGATTCTATCTGGATTTACAATTCTACTTTGTAAATAGTCTACAGTTGTCGCTGCCCTTAATTTTGACAATTCCATATTATAATTAAGATCTCCACTGCAGTCAGTATATGACCTAACTTCTAATTTAATATTAGGATTATTATTTAAAACAGAAATGACTCTATCTAGCGATTTTTTACTTGCCTCGGTTAAGTCTGACTTTTCCAATCCATAATATAATACAACTGGGGGATCAAAAAATACAGCAATGTTTTTTCCAACTTCTAATTTAGGGGTTGAAACTACAGCTTTCAAAGTAATCTCTTGATCTACAGCATCTGTAACCACAACTGTGTATTCACCATCTGGAACATTTGATAAATCTTTTTCAGTAGAACCATTCGACCATTTATAAGTATAAGGTTCCACTCCTCCTTCAACAGATATTGCTACTTTACCATCCGTACCTTTAAATACAGAAGTGGCCTTTGATTCTTTTACATCTACTTTTAATTTTGGAGGCTTCACTTTTTGAACATAATAAATGTCTTCATTTCCAGCCATATCTTTATCTGAACACCAGAAAACACGATTTCCTATTGAGTGTAAATAAGCATCAAATCCTTTTGAATTAATTGTTCCCCCTAAATTTTTAGGTATTGACCAATTTTGCCAAGAATCATCTAAACGAACAGAAAAAAAGATATCTGCTCCACCAAATCCTCCTCTTCCATCTGATGAAAAATATAATGTATCCGAGTTGTAAGTCAAAAAAGGACTAATCTCAAATCCTGATGAATTAATTGTTTCTCCTAAATGTACAGGAGCTGACCAATTGTCTTTCTCTTGTTTAAAACTAACATACAAATCTTCTTGACCTAAGGTTAATGGACCTTTATAAGACATCAACAAAACATTCTCTTCTTTATTAATTGTAAACCCACAAAAGTCTTCTTCAATTTTCAATCCTTCAATCGGTGAATGCTTTGGAGTGGTCCATTTTCCATCAACTTTTTCTGAAATCGCAATTCCATCAACATAATTTTTTTTATGATATGAATCTAATAGATACACTCTATCTCCAGTCATATTAAATCCTAAAACTGAATTATTAAACGGATTATTCAATTCTTTTACAGGAACTGCTTCAGACCAAACACCTAATTTCTCTTGTTTAGAAATCCAAATATCTTGATTAAAATAACCTTTGTATTGATTTCCATCTGCACTTCTAGTAAAATATAAAGTTGTACTATCTACATAAAAAAGTGGAGATACATCATTATAAACCGAATTTACCTGTTCTTTTAATTTTAAAGGAACAGAAGTTACCCAGCCTTGTGAATAAACTATTGAAAAACTAAAAAGAAAGAAAAAAAATAAGGTGACTTTTTTATTCATAAAATATGTAATTTGTAGTTTATTATTAATAATTAACAAATCTAATAAATTAGAAGTACAGATGACAGAACTATCTTAAAATAAATATTTTAAAGTCAATATCACTAATGTAATCAATAACTTAAAATAGTATCTAAAAAAACTAAAATAAAATAGCATTAGTATTGTTGAATATCAACTATTTGACTAAATTCAATAAAGTAAACTTAAAAAACACTTTATAAATGTTTGTAAAAACCTATGGTAGTGCGGTTTTCGGAATCGATGCTACAACCATCACAGTCGAAGTCAATATTGGAAATGGAGTTAACTTTTTATTAGTCGGATTACCTGACAGTGCAGTAAAAGAAAGTCAACAACGAATAAAAGCAGCATTCAAAAACAATGATTTAAAATTTCCTGGTAAAGAAATTACCGTTAATATGGCTCCTGCTGATATTAGAAAAGAAGGATCAACTTTTGATTTACCTATAGCTATTGGAATTTTAGCTGCAAGTGAACAAGTATTAATCGATCGCTTAAACGATTATATAATTCTAGGAGAACTTTCTTTAGATGGCACACTCAATCCGTTAAAAGGAATACTACCTATTGCGATACAAGCAAAAAAGGAAGGATTTAAAGGAATTATTCTACCGAAAGAGAATGCGATTGAAGCTGCAGTTGTGGATGGATTATCTATTTACGGTATGTCATCACTTGAAGAGGTAGTCAACTTCTTAAATTACAAAAAAGATGTTCAAGTTACTATTGTCGATATTGAAAAAGAATTTGAACAAAAATTAAATGAATTCGAAGTTGATTTTAAAGACGTTAAAGGCCAACAAAATATTAAAAGAGCTTTTGAAATAGCAGCTTCAGGTGGACACAATGTAATTTTAATTGGACCTCCAGGTTCTGGTAAATCAATGTTAGCCAAAAGATTACCAACTGTTTTACCTCCAATGACACTCGAAGAATCATTAGAAACTACTAAAATTCATAGTGTTGCCGGAAAAACAGGAAAAGACAATGGACTTATTACTCAACGTCCATTTAGAAAACCGCATCACACCATTTCTGATGTAGCTTTAGTCGGTGGTGGTGGATATCCTCAACCTGGTGAAATTTCTTTAGCTCATAATGGCGTATTGTTTCTAGATGAATTACCTGAGTACAAACGAACGGTATTAGAAGTGATGCGTCAACCACTTGAAGATAGAAATGTAACTATTTCTAGAGCAAGATTCTCAGTTGATTTCCCTGCTGGTTTTATGCTAATTGCAGCTATGAATCCTTGTCCGTGTGGATACTACAATCATCCTGAAAAAGAATGTGTTTGTGGACCAGGAATTGTACAAAAATATTTAAATCGTATCTCTGGGCCTCTACTAGACAGAATAGATTTACATGTTGAAGTCACTCCAGTAAGTTATGATGAACTAGCACATCATCAACCTGAAGAAGGTAGTTCGGAAATCAGAAAAAGAGTCATTGAAACAAGAATGATTCAAGAAAAAAGATACGAATCAAAAAAAGGAATTCATTGCAATGCTCAAATGGAAAGTAAAGACATCCAAAAATTCTGTAAAATTAATGAAGCGGGCGGACTTATCTTAAGAAACGCTATGGATCGATTAGGGCTTTCAGCAAGAGCTTACGATCGAATACTTAAAGTAGCTAGAACAATAGCAGACTTAGAAAAATCAGAAGATATCGAAGCGATGCATTTAGCAGAAGCAATTCAATTCAGAAGTTTAGATAGAGAAAATTGGGCGGGATAAAAGTTGTTTTTAATTTCAGAAACCAATTGAAATCAATTTTTCTTTCGTAATTGAGTTAGATGGATACAAAACTAATTGTTTTAATTCTTTATTTACAACTAATAATTCCACTTCTGACTCTAAACACAATTCTAAATCGTGTGATGAAACGATGATGCACTTATTTAATTCAGTGGCAATTTTTTTCATTATTTCCATTACTTTTTTTCGATTTGCGTAATCTAAAAAAGCAGTTGGCTCATCAAGTATAATAATATCTGTCTGCTGTGCAATCGCTCTAGCTATTGCTGTCAATTGACGTTCTCCATCACTTAATTCTGTAGTGAATTTACCACTCAAAGATTCAATCTGAAGCAAGTTAATTGCTTCAGATACAATTGAATGATCTTTCTCAACCAATCTTCCAAAAGCATTTGTATAAGGAGAACGACCGAGATTAACATAATCTCTCACCTTTAAAAAATCTACGCCATCAAACTTAGAACCAACAAATGAAATTGTTTTGGCTTTTTCGACTCTATCAAAAGAAGTAATAGATCGTGAATTTATTTGAATAAGACCTTTAAACGGATGTATTAATCCTATTATAGATTGTAATAAAGTAGTTTTTCCAGCTCCATTTGCTCCGATTAATGCATATACCTTTCCTTTTTTTAATTGAATATTTTCAATCGTAAAAAGAATTGACTTATACCCTATCTCTATTTCCTTTAATTGAATCATGCTAAACGTTTTAAGACAATGACAATTACAAAAGGAGCCCCAATTATAGAAGTTAAGGCATTAATTGGTATATGCACGGTACTTTCTAATAATTGAACCAAAATATCACAAAGTAATAAAAAAACACTTCCAATTAAAAGACAACCAAGTAGCAAAACACTATGAGATTGAGTTTTAAATAATAACTTAACTAAATTTGGAACAGCTAATCCAACAAAAGCAATAGGTCCACAAAAAGCAGTAATTAACCCCGTTAAAATGGCTGTAATTATAATTAAAAATAAACGAACATATTTGATTTGAATACCGAGCATTAAAGCCTGATTCTCTCCTAAGACCAATGCATTAAGTGGTTTTACCACGAATAAGGTAGCTATAATTCCAAAAATAAAAAAACTAATTATCAATGGTATCTGACTCATTTCTACTTGTTGAAGCGATCCCATTGCCCACATGGTAAATAATTTTAATTGACTTGGATCACTCATTGATTGAAGAATAGAAACAAAAGCACTAGTGAAACTACCTAACATCATCCCAATCAATAACAAGGACACATGCGAACGTACAACAAATGAAAAAGACAAAATAATTAATCCAAAAATAAATGCTCCAATTAAAGCACTTGAAATCGTTCCAATATCTGATGTTAAAAATGGAATACCAGTCATTATACTAAACGCAACAAATAAACTTGACCCCGAATTAATTCCAAGTATATAAGGACCTGCCAATGGGTTATTAAACATTGTTTGCATTAACAAACCTGCAATTGACAAACCACAACCAGCTATTATTCCCATTATCAAACGAGGAATCCTGAATTCTTGAAATATAATATGATTTGTATTTGAACTATTAAACTTGAATAATGAATTATAAAAATCTAAAAAAGATAGATTTATTTCACCTACAAAAAGATGCACTATTGCAACGATTGGTAATAATAAAAATAGGATCAAAAAAAGAATTTTATTTTTACTACCCACCTTAATTTAATTTTCTATAAAAATAGTATTTCTTTTTAATTCTAAGTTCTGGATGTAAAATTTGAATTAAATCAGATAACACATGATGCGGCTCAATACAACTTCTCTCCCAAAATTCATTTCCTGAATAAGAATAACTATAGACTTTATTCATTTCAACCGCTTTAAAATGAACAAATTTCGGTTGAAATTCTAAAAGTTCTTTTTTTGTTACAACTCCAGGATTAAACCAAAAATCAGTTGTTTTATTATCTATTAATGTTTGCTCAAAACTTTTCTCTATACTTCCTGTTCCTAACGAGTTTTTATATACATAATTACTCTGTGCATCTTTAAATAGTATAGCGTTATAACTTTCGCCAGCAGGTGAAAACCATATATCACCTACAAGATTCCCACTAAAAACCGAAGGTTTATTTTTTGCTTTCAACGCTAACTTTTTCAGTTTAGTATATTCTTTTTCAATTTTTTTGAAATACAATTTTGCTTCTTTCTCCTTTCCAACTAAACAACCAAATAATTTGATCCATTCTGCTTTACCAAGTGGATGAACTTCTTTCCAATCGTAATTCATTAGGCAATGAGTGCCAAATTTTTCCAATTGTTCTTCGTGCGGAAATGATTTCCCAAAACCACTATACATTAAAACTTGGGCTTTTGAAGAAATGATAGATTCTACCGGGATAGAACTCTCCTCTCCCATTTCAATTACTTTACCTTCTATATACTTTTTTAAAATAACTGGATCATGCACATATAAATGATTTGAAATACCAACAACTAGAGAAGTTGATTTCAATTTTTGAAGCATCCCAATTTGTGTACTTGACAAAGCAATAATAGATTTTATTGGATGATTTAGTAATATATACCCTTTTGGAATTAAAGATTTATTATTTTTTTGAATAAAAAATCTTTTTTCAATTTGATGATTTTCAGGATTTAAAATATGAATTAATATATTTTTCTCTTTGTGTCGAATTTCTAAATTTTTCGCATATTTAATTTCAGAGTTTCCATTCTCAACTTCAAGAACAGTATCTTTAGTTGAACAAGAAAAAAACAAAAAAAAGACTATCAGCAATTTTAGATATTTCATTCTGTAAAGATAGGAATTTAGTTTCATGACTTCAAGATGTTAGCATCTCAGATATACAACAAAATGATTTCTGAAAGTTGTATCAAAAAAAATGCCCGCTTAAAAAGCAGGCATTTTAATATAATTTGAGAGATGATTACTCACCTACAACTTCAAATTTGAAAGTTGGTTTAACACCTTTGTGAAGGTTAGCCTCAACTTCGTAAGAACCAACTTCTTTGATTGGCTCATTTTTGATTTTTAAAGATTTACGATCGATATCAAAACCTAATGCTTTTAATGCTTCAGAAATTTGAACTGTATTTACAGATCCAAATATTTTACCATTTTCACCAGCTTTAGTACCGATTGTTAACGTAACCTCAACCAATTTAGCAGCTAAAGCTTCAGCCTCAGCTAAAATTTTAGTTTCTTTGTGAGCACGTTGTTTCATTGTTTCTGTGTGCGCTTTTAAAGCAGATGATGTAGCTAATAAAGCATATCCTTGAGGGATTAAGAAATTACGACCGTAACCAGGTTTTACCGTAACTACTTCATCCTTGTAACCAAGTTTGTCTACGTTTTTTTTAAGAATTACTTCCATTTTTTTAAATATTTTTCCTGTTTAACAATCGTC
>CANCEQ010000153.1 GCA_947375085.1 Flavobacteriales bacterium | reverse complement strand
GGTGTTGATTCAAGTGTTGCTGCGTATCTTTTGAAAGAACAAGGATATGAAGTAATTGGTATGTTTATGAGAAATTGGCACGATGAAAGTGTTACCTTATCTGATGAATGTCCTTGGATTGATGATTCGAACGATGCTCTTTTAATTGCCGAACAACTAAATATTCCTTTTCAAGTAATTGATTTAAGCAAAGACTACCAAGAACGTATTGTCGATTATATGTTCAGTGAATATGAAGCGGGAAGAACTCCCAACCCTGATGTACTTTGTAATCGTGAAATTAAATTCGATGTATTCTTAAAAGCGGCGCTTGAATTAGGTGCTGATTACGTTGCAACTGGACATTACTGTAGAAGAATTGATAACGAAGATGGAACTGTTGGTTTGCTTGCTGGAAAAGACCCAAACAAAGATCAATCCTACTTTTTATGTCAATTGAATCAAGAACAATTAAGTAAAGCGCTCTTCCCTATTGGTGAATTATTGAAACCTGAAGTTCGTGAAATAGCTAAAAACATAGGTTTGCATACGGCTGATAAAAAAGATTCTCAAGGATTATGTTTCGTTGGGAAAATTAGTTTACCTCAATTTCTTCAGCAAAAACTTAAACCAAAACAAGGAAATATCATTGAAATTCCTGATTCAATTGAACAGTTTGTCAACTACAACAAATTAGAACCGACAATTGAAAACGTTGAATTACTTGCTACTCCTTTTGAGTACGAGGAATCAATGGGACAAAAAGTAGAAACTCATCAAGGTGCTCATTATTACACAATTGGTCAACGAAAAGGTTTACACATAGGTGGACGTCCTTTACCCTCTTTTGTAATTGGAATCAACACCGAAACGAATACGGTTTATTCAGGTCAAAACGAAGATCATACTGGATTAAACCGTTATGCTTTATTTATTGATAATGAGTCAATTCACTACATCAATCAAAAGTATATTTTGAAAGATGGTGAGTCGCAAGAATTATTGGTAAGAATACGATACAGACAAGCTTTACAACCGGCCACATTGATTAAAAAATCAAATGGATTGTACATCTTATTTCAACAAAAACAAAAAGGAATCACACCAGGACAATTTGCCGCTTGGTATGATAACGAAGAATTGATTGGTTCTGGAGTTATTTGTCAGTAAGGTAAATTGATAACTGAATAGGTAAATGAAACAAGTTAACAGAATGTTTTTTAGAGTTAATTTTATCTATATCGAGAATATTAAAGTTAGCGGTAAGTTATATCACAACATTTAGAAATATAATATTATGAACTGGGAAACTTATATTGCATTTGGCGACAGTATTACGATTGGCGCAAGAACTTATTTGGGGTATCCTGAATTAGTTGGAGACAAACTTAGTGATAGATTGAATAAACATTGGAATGTCATTAATCATTCTGTAAGCGGATTCAAGGCTATTGACCTAGCGAGATACATCGACAAACATTTTTCTTCTCTTCAGGAACACAAATCCTCTGTTACTTCCATTTTAATAGGGACTAACGATATTAAAGAAAAAACGACTTTAGAAGATTTTAAAATTGCCTTGAATCAGATCATTATCAAAACAAAATTTCTGACAGTAAACAAAAATGTAATTATTTTTTCCATCCCTTCATTTCATAAAGGAATCATGTATCCATATTCTATTGAAATGAACGATACAATCTCCATTTTCAATAAAGCTATAATTAAATTAGCGAAAGATCATGATTTACGGGTGCTAGAATTGAATCATACAGAAAAAGACTTTTTAGACGGGGTACATTTGAACAAGATAGGGAATGAAAATTTTTCGGATCAGATTTCCAAATATATTCTTAAAGATAAAGGGATATACATTGGCTAGAATCTTATTTATAACATCGCGCTTCCCATACCCACTAAATAAAGGGGATAAATTAAGGGTGTATTTTCAGCTAAAATACTTGGCTGAAACAAACGAAGTACACTTAGTTGCAATAAATGAAACCAAAGTCTCTGATAGACATCTTGAAGTTTTATTACCCTACTGTAAATCCATTCACATATTCGTTTTGCCTTTGCATAAAAGGATAATTCAGTTATTAGTAAGTCCATTAAAAAAAATCCCATTACAAGTTGCTTTTTTTTACAACAATAGAATAAAGAAGAAAATAGAACGGCTAGCTAATGAAATTAATCCCGACCATATACATTGCCATTTAATTCGGACAACAGAATATGTAAAGGACATTAGCAAAATTAACAAATCACTTGATTTCATGGATGCGTTCGCAAAAGGGATGGAAAAAAGAAAGGTGATTGAACCTAATATATTAAAACGTATACTATTTACATACGAAAAAAATCAACTTTATAAATATGAGACGAAGGTCTTTCATTTCATAGACAAATTCTGTATTATTTCGAATCAAGATAAAAAATCAATTCTATGTCCAAGAGCAAATGAAATTAATATTATTCCGAATGGGGTTGACTTTGAATCATTTTATCCTAAGAAACTAGATAAAAAATATGATATATTATTTATGGGTAATTTAGGTTATCCACCCAATATTGATGCTATCCAGTTTCTATCAAATGAAATAATTCCTCTTGTCATAAAACATAAACCAAACCTCAAGCTACTTATTGCTGGTATTAATCCTCCCAAACATATCAGGAAACTCAAATCACAAAACATTGACATTATTGAAAACTTTGAAGATATAAGCGATTCAATAGCAATTTCAAAAATCATGCTTGCCCCAATGAAAATAAGCATCGGTCTTCAAAACAAAATCTTGCAGGCAATGGCAATGAAAACACCTTGCATTGTAAGCACTTTATCCAACAATGCCATAAATGCTTCTAATAAAAAGTCTATAATTGAAGCTAATACGGCTGTCGAATTCTCAAAAGAAATTATTGAATTATTAAATAATGAAAAGAAAGCGTTTGAAATAGGACAAGAAGGCTATAAATTTGTGAAGCAACACTATTCTTGGGAAAGACAAAATGATTTATTTACAAAACTAATTCTCAATCAGAATTGAAAGACTTAATTATAAAAATTCTACATTATATTTTAGGCTACGAAAGGTATCTTAAGATTTTCAGTATCTTCAAAATTAGAACTCTCTCCCTAGACAGAAGAAAATCTGACTTTTTATTTTTCAACGAGCTTCTAGATGAAAATGCAAAAGTTGTCGTTATAGGAGCTTGTACAGGAATTACAACTATTCCTTTTGCAAAAGTTAAAACCAACAGAAAAGTATTTGCTTATGAGCCTTTGTCCTCCAACTTTATAGTATTGAATAAAGTTGTCAGTTATTATAACTTAAATAATGTATACACATACAATTTAGGATTAGGTAACAAAACAGAGAAGAGAGAAATAATATTACCAGTTTTAAAAGGGGTTAAAAAGCAAGGAATGGCTCACATAAAGGATAGTACAATATTGGAATTCAACGAAGGATTAACCGAAATGATTGAGCTAGATATTTTAGATCACAGGAAAGAGTTAAACTCAATAAAAATAGATGCGATAAAAATAGTGGCAGAAAATTTTGAATTTCAAATTTTTGAAGGTGCTAGGGAAATCATAGAAAATAACAAGCCACTAATCTATTGTGAACTTTGGGACAATGAAAGAAGAAATATGGTATTAGAGATAATAAAAAAATACAATTACAGTGTCTTTTGTCGGAAAGGAGATGTATTAATTCCTTTCAACAAAAACAATTACTCAGGAAAAAATTTCTTTTTTAAGCCAGCAAATGCGTAAAATTCTTATCGTTTTCGGAACGCGTCCAGAACTTATCAAATTAGCGCCTATCATCAATGAGTTTCGTATAAGGAATCAGAGAAAACGTTTGTTTGTCATCAATACAAATCAACATAAAGATTTTATAAAACAAGATTTGGATTGCTTTAACATTGATGTTGACCATGAATTCAAAATAAATAGAAATGACGACAGTCTATCACTTCTAAATGGCTTATTGTTACTTGAATTCAATGATTTAAAATCAAAATTGAAAGACCTAAAAATAACTATTGACGCAATCATCGGTCAAGGTGACACATGCACTTCATTTACAGCTGCAAATTATGCGTTTTATGAGAAAATTCCTTTCTTTCACATTGAGGCAGGCCTAAGAACAAACGATTTTAATCAACCCTTCCCTGAGGAATACTTCCGGAAAACAATTTCTACAATAGCTACTATGCATTTTGCTCCAACTATTATTACAGAAACAAAACTAATCGAGGAAGGAATAGCTCAAAATTCAATAGTAGTGACTGGCAATACGGTAATCGACAATTTAAGGCAATACAAAAATATTGATGATTTTTTAAATATCAATATTTCAGAAAACAAGTTGATTTTAATAACAATTCATAGAAGAGAAAACATTAAAAATAATTTGCAATCAATAACAAATCGAATATTTCATTATGTCAAAAGCAATCCTGACAAGTCTTTTGTATGGATTGATAATCCGGGATATAAGATAGAAATGAGTACTCCATTTACTAATTTAAAAATAATTCAACCTGTTTCATTTTTTGAAATGGTAGAATTTTACAAAAGAGCCCTATTGATCATTACAGATTCCGGAGGGATTCAAGAGGAGGCAGCTTATTTAGGCATACCGACTCTTTTGTTTAGATCAAAAACAGAACGAATTGAAGGCATTAATTCCGGTATTTCAAAATACATTGAAGATTCAGACAATAATCTAGATTCAGTAATTAAGATGTTAAATAATAATAGAAAAACTGAATTCAATATCATATATGGTGATGGTTATGCATCAAAAAGGATTGTAGACTTCATTCTAGAAGAGAAATTTAAAAAATAAACCTACCGCTAACATTGTACTGGTACTATTTGGATATTTAAGTAATTTTATAAATTCCAAACAGCGTCAGTAAGCAATCCATTAGAAGCTAGTTTATTAATTATCGAGGAAAATGCTACCTAATTTTTAATCATGCTACAACATAACTTAAAAATAATTTCTTTCAAATTTTAAAGTTATCAAATCTGACCACTTTAAACTAAAAAAACACCCGCTCTAACTTACTCCGTATCAATAATCAACTCCGAAATAGAATCCTCCGTAAAATATTGATTAGCAACCTCTAATAAATCAGAAGCTGTTAGCTTATCAATCGATTCGTAAATTTCTTGAATTGTATCGATTTGATTGAACAATATTTGTGCTACAGTCTGTGGCACAAATTCCTTGGGGACATAATCGATTAATTATAAGCAAAATAAAAGACATTCAAATTGCTGAATTTTATGTTGAACAATGTCTGAAAAATGCTTGGGATAGAGATACATTAGAAATTCAAATTAAATCTACATTACATAATAGAATTGGTAGTTCTTCTAATAATTTTCAAAACACACTTACTGAAAATCAATCTAAACTAGCAAATGAAACTTTAAAAGACCCATATAATTTTGATTTCTTAGGTTTACAAGAAGACGCGCTAGAAAAAGTAGTTGAAGATGAATTGACAAAACATATAACAAAGTTTCTATTAGAACTAGGTAAAGGTTTTGCTTTCGTAGGTAGACAATATAAAATTGAAATTAGTGAAACTGATTATTTCATTGATATGTTATTCTACCACTTAGAATTACGTTCATATGTTGTAATTGAATTAAAATCAGGTAAATTCAAACCAGAATATACTGGAAAATTAAACTTTTATTTATCAGCAGTTGACAGCCTATTGAAAAAAGACTTCGACAATCCAACTATAGGGATTTTACTTTGTAAATCAAATGATAAAGTTGAGGCTGAATATGCATTGCGAGACATCAATAAGCCTATGGGAATAAGCGAATATAAACTAACAGAGGCAATTCCTGACAACTTAAAATATAAATTACCAACCATAGAAGAACTTGAAAACGAACTAGAAAAAAATGAAAACGAGGAGTAAAAGTTGTTTAGTTTATCTTCTATTATATTCAGTTAATAATAAGTCGATTAAGGTGCATCTTAATATAAAACATAACCTAAAAATATTTTCTTTCAAATTTTAAAGTGGTTAAATCTGACCAATTTGATATGAAAAAAGCATTCCCTACATCCTACTCCGTATCAATAATCAACTCCGAAATCGAATCTTCCGTAAAATATTGATTAGCAACTTCTAATAAATCAGAAGCAGTTAGCTTATCTATCGATTCATATATTTCTTGAATTGTGTCTATTTGATTGAACAATAAAAGACTTTTACCTAAACCTAACATTAATCCAGAATTACTATCCATTCCCAATGCTAAATGTCCTTTTAATTGTTCTTTTGAGGCAATTAATTGTTGTGTACCTAATTTCTTGTCTCGCAATAATTTCAATTCCTTATAGACCAATTCCATTGATTTTTTAAGGTATTTTTTATCAGTACCAAAATAAACTGCCCAATATCCTGTATCTACAAAAGTAGAATACGTCGCTTCGATATTGTAAGAATACCCATATTTTTCACGAATTGATAAGTTTAAACGAGAATTTAAAGCAGGACCACCTAATATATTCGTTAACAAGGTCATACCTCTACGTGCATCATCTACATAACTCGGAGCAAAACCACCAATTAACGAATGCACTTGAAAATTAGATTCTTGTGTTTTTATCTTAAATTGCGTCTTCCCAAAAAACTCATTGGTAGGAACTTCAATCGTTTTTTGTTGACAACCCATAAAATCAGCTTCCAACATTTTTTCCAATTGTTTTCGAGGAACATCACCTACAAATGAAATCACCATGTTATCGGCTGTAAAAAAACGACTCACGTAATTCAGTAAGTGTTTTCTTCCAAAGCTTTTCACACTTTCTTCCGTTCCTAAAATATTGTTTCCTAAAGCATGACCTTTGAATAAATTAGCTTCGAAATCATCAAAAATCTTTTCACTTGGGCTATCCAAATACGAATTGATTTCATCCAATATGATTTCCTTTTCCTTTTGAATTTCCTTTAAAGGAAACGAAGAATTCAAAGTAATATCGGCTAATAATTCAGAAGCTCTTTTTGTATGATTTTTTGTAAATGAAGCATAAATACAAATCTCCTCTTTACTCGTGTAAGCATTTAATTCGCCACCTACAGAATCTAATCGAGATAAAACGTGAAATGTTTTACGTTTATTGGTTCCTTTAAAGATACAATGTTCTAAAAAGTGAGCCAATCCTTCTTCATCTGGATTTTCGAAACGAGAACCACCTAAAATAGTAATCCCCATGTGTGCAACTTGTGCAGCAGCATGGAGATATATAACTCTTATTCCGTTTGATAA
>CANCEQ010000152.1 GCA_947375085.1 Flavobacteriales bacterium | reverse complement strand
GGATCATGACTTGATTCAACAAGATTCATAATGTTTTCAACTGTTTCTACTGAATTTGTAATTGGTGTATATGATACAAATTCACCATTTCTCATTATGTAAAATTCACCAGTTTCAGGATGAATTGCTGCCAATCTAACCCATTCATTTGCAAACCATTCGTAGGTTGAAGGATTTTTTTTGATTGTTTGAAGAATAATTTCAGGGTAATGTTCTACGATAGCCATTAATCGTAATGGTTCATGAATTTCAACCATTTGATTTGGCAAACCTGTTCTTAAATCACCTTCTATTCCGTTGGCAACACCGAAAAGTCCCATAACATTGTGTGGTAATTTCGTTCCTGCACCTAAAATATGATTATCAACTCTAGAAAAATAGTATTCTAAATTAATACCGCCACAAACTGGAGCAACAGCGTTTAAAATATTTAAAAGATAATTTCCATCTGGATCGACTTTATGACTATATGAATTCAAAAATGATCTTCTATCTAAAAATAATCCTCTTGATAATATTCTGCTTCCAACTATGCAAAGCGCATTTCCACAATGTGTTAATTCAGGTCTCGGTTCATACCAAGTAACTGATCGTTTCCTAACTTTATCGTGTATTTTTTTAGCTGTATCATGAGTATCTACTAATAAAAATCTTCTAGCTCTCTCTTTTGCATTATTATCCAAAGCAAGATTGAAATTTATTTCATTTTGTTTGTGAGCAATTTTATTTTTTTCTGAAAGAATTTCAGTATCATAAAATAGAATTTCATCTCGAGATGTATCATGTAAAGCACCAATGAATTGAGTTTCATCCGGAATATTAATTCCTCTTAATGCAAGTTTTTCCCTAACAATTTTATGATTACCCATATAGCTGATAGCTCTAGCGTTTACCGAACCTGGTCTACCAGAACATGCTCCGCAATCATATACAGCATAGTGCGTATTATTAACACTGCTAGAACCGTGTCCGACAGCATAAACAATTGGAGCGAAATTTTCTACTAAACCTGTACTTTTAAGAAGTCCTTCAACTCTATCAGTCATTTCATCGATTGAAAATCCAATTTGTAAATCACCTTCTTTATCGTTTGGATCTGTATTTTCAATAGACAATTTAGAGTTTTTATCCATATGATGAAATGAAGTCACCATTAAAGAACTATTTCTAGGACTAAAAATATTCAACATTAATTTAAAACCAGACCATAATCCTACAGTATGCGTGAATAACCAACCAAAAAGCAATGAATTTGCTTGTTTCGTAAAATGGATCTCGTTTTTTCTTTTTGTCGTATTTTCAATTTCTTTAACTAGAAACTTTGGAGTTACTGGGGCTGGACAAACTTTAGTGTGAAATTTCCCATGCTCTGGTTGAAAGTATAATTCTACATTAAAATGACCAGGAGTTCCAAAAGTTTTACAGTTAGGATCAATTTTCTCAACATGTCTTCTAATAGAACATTCTCTATCATCAATACAGAAAAAAGCTTGAAAAGTTGTAGTTTGATTTTTTTCTGATTTATCTTCTAATTTGACAGCCCCTAAAACCTGGTCATAGAAAGTAAATTCATAGGCTTCTTGCCAAATTGAAAGTAAAGTGTCGTATTCAGTTGTTTCAATTTTTTCAAATAAGTTGAAGTTTAAATCGTCTAATTTATGACTTAAAGGCGACCATATTTTACCAAAATGATCATCCAAGGCATCAATTTCAAGAAGTAATTCTAATACTATAAAATCTTTTAAAGTTATTTTTTTAGTATCTAATAACGTACCTGGTCTATTTTGAATTACTGCTGCTAAACCAGACCAACCTGGATGTGCAAATTGTTGATCAAATAAATATTGTTCATATAATTCTTCATCCCCAACAAGTATGTTTAGTAAATACTCTAAATCACATTTGTCATCCAATAGTAATTGTTTTGCTCTTTTAGTTTTGAAAAAACTTGAATAACTGTTTTTTTCTAGTTCTTTTATTGAACCTAATAATCCTATATCAGCAGTTGGGAAGTGCCAAATAGAAATGCCCTGATCTAAATAACTACAGATTATTTTAAATAAATTAGTATGAACTAAAGTGTCTAAATCTACTTTGTACTCACTTTTCCATTTTGATCTTAATTTCCCAATTCTTTTATTTTTTTCAACTAAATCTTCTTGATGAAGTAGTTTTTTTAACCAAAAATCAATTGTTGCATTACCTTTTTTTGATTCAATGATAGATTCTAATACTGTGTGATTAATTTTATTTGAAGCATACAACTCACGATATTCTTTCAAAGATAAATACACTCTATAGCCGAATATTTCAGAAGCCTCTTTCATTGCTTCGTGAAACGTTTTATTTTGAAAAGATACAAGTCTATTTTGAGTAATGAAATCTTTCAAAGGCGATTGAGCAGGAAGAAAGTGAATCAATTTATTAATCAATTCTTGCTCATTAAATGTTGATACAGTTTTCATTTGTCTAAAATTTTATTGAATATTTAATTAATTTTTCTAAAGAAAGTAATTGGTTTTTTTCTTTAGTTTGTTTTATAAAAACTCAAAAAACAATCATAAAATTAATTGACGTGTAGATAACCAGATAGGTAGTTGATTTAACTTTGAAGTTTGTTCAGCATATTTTGTTGAACTGTTACTTATGTTTTTATTAAATGGTAAAGTTGAAAATTCTAAATTAGGTAAAATTGAATTTTCAACACATGGGAATGTATGAAATGAAATATCGTCATCCTCTTCTTCAGCTTCTTCTGAAGTTACGAGTTGAATAATTTTATCTTTTAACTGAATTTTTAATTCAGATTTTTTAGAAAATGTATCTTGAAAATTGGTAGATTTTATAACTGAATACATTAATCCATTCAACAATATGAAAATTGTTAAAGAACAAAAAATGGAATATGTAAATCGCTTTATCATAATGCCAAAGATACATTAAAACTATTTATGCTTATTATTAAAAATTGTTATAAGGTTGTTAAATTTTAAGAGTGTAGGTAACAAAAAAACGAGATTATCATAAGATAACCTCGTTCTATATATAGTAACGTTCCGTTCTATCCGAGAAATGTCGGGAAGAGGGACCGAGAAAAGATACCGCTATTGCGATATCTTATTTCTTAAATTACATCATTCCACCCATTCCGCCTGGCATTCCACCCATTGCGTTCATTCCTGCTGCATTATCTTCTGCTGAATCTGTAATAACACATTCTGTAGTCAATAACATTGAAGCAATTGAAGCAGCATTTTCGATAGCGATACGAGTTACTTTAGTAGGGTCAATTACACCTGCAGCATAAAGATTTTCGAAAACTTCAGTTCTAGCATTGAAACCAAAATCATCTTTACCATCTCTTACTTTTTGTACAATTACAGCTCCTTCTTCACCTGCATTAGCGATAATTTGACGAAGTGGTTCTTCAACTGCACGACGGATAATTGCAATTCCTGTATTTTCATCTTCGTTAGCACCAACTAATTTGTCTAATGAATCAATACAACGAATTAAAGCAACACCTCCACCAGGTACGATTCCTTCTTCTACAGCAGCTCTTGTTGCAGCTAAAGCATCATCAACTCTGTCTTTTTTCTCTTTCATCTCAACCTCTGTAGCTGCACCAACATAAAGTACTGCAACACCTCCAGCTAATTTAGCAAGACGTTCTTGTAATTTTTCACGGTCGTAATCAGAAGTAGTTGATTCAATTTGAGCTTTGATTTGACCAATTCTAACTTGAATATCGTCTTTTGCACCAGCTCCATTGATAACAGTTGTATTGTCTTTGTCGATTTCAACTTTAACAGCAGTACCTAATAAATCTAAAGTTGCGTTTTCTAATGTTAAGCCTCTTTCTTCAGAAATAACTTGACCACCAGTTAAAATAGCGATATCTTCTAACATTGCTTTTCTTCTGTCTCCAAATCCAGGAGCTTTCACAGCAGCAACTTTTAAAGAACCACGAATTCTGTTGATTACCAATGTAGCCAAAGCTTCATTATCAACATCTTCAGCGATAATTAATAAAGATTTACCTGCTTGAACAACTGGTTCTAATACAGGAAGTAAATCTTTCATATTAGAGATTTTTTTGTCGTAGATTAAAATCAATGGATTATCCATTTCTACAATCATTTTCTCTGCATTTGTAACAAAGTATGGAGATAAATATCCACGGTCAAATTGCATACCTTCAACTGTTTTTACTTCAGTTTCAGTTCCTTTTGCTTCTTCAACAGTAATAACTCCATCGTTACCAACAACTTTCATTGCTTCAGCAATCAATGAACCAATAGTCTCATCGTTGTTAGCTGAAATTGTAGCGATTTGTTTGATTTTATCATTATCAGAACCAACTTCTTTTGAAAGTGCTTTCAAATTTTTAACGATTTCAATAACCGCTTTGTCAATTCCTCTTTTTAAATCCATTGGATTTGCTCCAGCAGCAACATTTTTCATACCTGCACCAATGATAGCTTGAGCTAATACTGTTGCAGTTGTTGTTCCGTCTCCAGCGATGTCAGCAGTTTTTGAAGCTACTTCTTTCACCATTTGAGCTCCCATATTCTCGATAGGATCTTTTAATTCGATTTCTTTGGCTACAGATACACCATCTTTAGTTACTTGTGGTGCTCCGAATTTTTTACCAATTACAACATTTCTTCCTTTTGGTCCTAATGTTACTTTTACTGCATTTGCCAATGCATCAACTCCTCTTTTAAGCTTTTCACGAGCTTCTACGTCAAAATAAATTTCTTTTGCCATTTTCTTTTAAGTTTTAGAGACGTTATAAATAACGTCTGTACAATAATTAAAAATTAATAATCAATAATCAAAAATTACAGTATCCCGTAGATATCTGCTTCACGCATAATTAAAAACGTTTTACCGTCTAATTTAATTTCTGTTCCAGAATATTGGCCGAAAAGAACGTTGTCACCAATTTTTACAGTTAATGGTTCGTCTACTTTTCCTGCTCCTGCTGCAATAATTTTTCCTTGTAAAGGTTTTTCTTTTGCTGTATCAGGAATGAAAATTCCACTTGCTGTTTTTTGTTCAGCTGCGATAGGTTCTACTAGAACTCTGTCTGCTAAAGGTTTGAATGTTGTTGACATATTTATGTTTTTATATTTAAAATTTACAGTCCAATTTACACCAATTTTGTGCCATTAAAACGTTTACGACATTTTTACGGATTTACCAAATATTAGGCATAAAAAAATGTCAGTATGCTGACATACTGACATTTTAAAAATGGGTTTTAAACTATTATTTCGCTGGCTGATCTCCTTGTGGAGCACCTGCTGGTTGTTCTGTTTGCGCTGGAGCTTCAACTTTAACTTCTTTTGGAGTTAATTTGATAGTAAGAATAATACTTACAACCATAATTGTTCCTGCTAAAGTCCATGTTGCTTTTTCAATGAAATCAGTAGTTTTTTTAACTCCACCTAATTGGTGAGCTGCTCCGAAATCAGAACTTAAACCTCCACCTTTTGGGTTTTGAACAAAAACAACGATTATTAAAAGAATACTTGCTAAAATGATTAGAAAAGATAATAAAGCTTCCATGTTATGTATTTAATTTTTTTGTTAATTCTTCAATTTGAGATGCAAAGAAAATCTTTTTTTCTGGATTTATCAAGATTAATTGTTCATATGCGTAAATTGCTTTCGGATAATTACCTTGAGCGGCAAATATTTTCGCTAATGTTTCGCTCACTGGTAGACTACTTTCATCTAAACTACTCTTTGCTTTTTTAAGTGGTGAATAGAATTCTGTTTTAGGTTTTTCTTCTTGAATATCAGTCTTTTGAGGTCTTGATATAGAAGGTTCTTCCTTTATGAATTGTTCTACAATAGTTTCAATTTTATCTTTTAAATCAACTTTGTTTTCAGAAATTTCTTCAACAATAATTTCTTTTAAAATTTCTTCATTTTTTTTGATTTCAGCTAATTTTTCAATCAACTTATCGACTTTTACTTCTACAAAAGTGTCTTCAATTTCAAATTCATCCTCTGAAACAGCTTTTGTTTGACTACTCGATTTTAACCAAGTTGAAAAAGATTTTTTAGGTAAGTTACTCGTTTCAATTGGTTTTGAAATAGGTTCAACTATTGTTTCAATTTCCGCTTTTTCTTCAATTGGATTCGAGATAACTTCTATTTCATTTTCATTGATTTTCTCTTCTTCAACTTCTATATTGGTTTCAACCTCATTTTTAGCCTCCACCGTAATTTCTTTCTCAATATCAAAATTACTTGCAACAGCATGAGCTAGAATTTCTAGTTCAAGAGGAGTGTCTTCAATTTTTGGTTCAATAAATTCCTCTAAAACTTCTGTGTTTAAATCATCATTCGTAATTGATTCAATTTCAATATCTTTTGTTTCATCAATTAAAACTTCCTGATTATTGATTGTTTGCACTTCTTCTTCACGAAGTTCAACTTCTATTACAGGTATTTCACTAACAATTTCAGAAGCAATCTTTATTTGACTATCAATCTCTTCTAATTTTTCATTCTCAACCTCAATCTCAACCTTTTCATCAACCACATTTTCAACTTTTTTCTCAAATCTCAATGAAACTGATTTAAAGTCATCTGATTTCGTTTCAGGTAAAACAGTATCAACTACAATTGGAGTAAATGTTGGGGTAGGACTAACAATATCAAAAATTAATTCTTCAGGGATTTCAAATTGCTCTTCTTTTTCAGAAACAATTATTGACTCAATAGCTTCAACTATAGGAGTTTCAACTGTTTTTTCAAGACTAATTTCTTCGGTTTCTTCTGCAGGAGTTTCAAACTCAACAACAGTTTCATGCGTTTGATTTGGAATTTCTTGCTCAATTATTTCTAAAACAGGTTCTTGAACTACTTCTTCTATTTCAATAATAGGAAGTTCGGTTTCGATTTCAACTTGTTCAGATGGTGTTTCTTGTAAGTCAACAATTAATTCTGGTATTTCTTCAGTTTCTGGTTCAACTTCAATTTCAACTACTTGCTCAATCTCTATCTCTTCCCCTAACTTTATCTCGTCCTTAATCTCAACCTTCGATTTCGCTTCATTCATTAATTCGAACAAACGAACTCGGTCGGTAATTTTATAAGCGTATTTTTGAAGTTCTTCGTCGAAACGAATATCATTATTTGAAGAAAGCGCTTTTAAATAGAGAATAGCAAATGATTGTGCGTAAGGATATTTTTCAGCTAACTCTTTCAATGGTTGAATATCAGAAGAAGTACACAATTGAGGTGTATTAATTCTTTTTGCTATTTCTTCAATATTCATCAT
>CANCEQ010000151.1 GCA_947375085.1 Flavobacteriales bacterium | reverse complement strand
GTCAATGTTTCTTCAGAAGCTGCATAAGAAATACGAATACAATTTGGATCTCCAAAAGCTTCTCCTGAAACAAGAGCAACCAAAGCATCACTTAATAAGTACATCGCTAAATCTTCAGCCGATTTAATTTCTTTTCCATCAGCAACTTTACCAATGAAATGAGAAATATCTGGAAAAACATAAAATGCTCCTTCAGGTAAATTTGTTTTAACTCCTTCTATAGTATTTAAAGCTTTAATTACTAAATCTCTTCTAGAATGAAAAGCTGTAATCATATCTTTTAAAACTGACGGATCTGCTTTCATTGCTGCGATAGCTGCTTTTTGAGTGATTGAGCAAGTAGCAGAAGTAAACTGACCTTGAATTTTATTACATGCACTTGCAATTTCTTTCGGAGCACCAATATAACCTAACCTCCAACCTGTCATCGCCCAAGCTTTAGAAACTCCATTCACTGTGATTACTTGATTGTAAATTTCTTGAAATTGTGCTAAACTTTCGTGCTTCCCTGTGAAATTAATGTGCTCATAAATCTCATCAGCAATAATATACACATTTGGGTGTCTTTGTAACACTTCAGCCCAAGCTTTTAACTCTTCTTTACTATAAACAGAACCTGTTGGATTACAGGGAGTTGAGAATATTATTAATTTTGTTTTTGGAGTAATTGCTTTTTCTAATTGTTCAGCCGTTACTTTGAAATCATTTTCAATTCCAGCATGAACTACAACTGATTTACCTTCAGCAACCTTAACTATCTCTAAATAAGAAACCCAATAAGGAGCAGGAACAATTACTTCATCTCCTGGATTAACCAAACTCAAAACTGCATTTGCAATCGACTGTTTTGCTCCAGTTGAAACAACTATTTGATCTTTTGGATAATTTAATCCGTTATCTCTTTTAAATTTTAATGAAATGCTTTCTCTTAAATCATCATACCCCTCAACAGGTGTATACATCGTGAAATTATTATTCATTGCTTCAAGAGCAGCATCTTTTATAAATTGAGGAGTGAAAAAATCTGGCTCTCCTAAACTCAAAGAAATAATATCTTTTCCTTCTGCTTTTAATTCACGACTTTTTCTAGACATAGCGATCGTTGCCGATTCTTCCATTTCCATTAATCGTTTCGATAATTGAATCATATTTCACGTTTTTTGGTAACTACAAATCTAACTATATTTTTTTAGATTAAAGACCGAAAGAGACAAGATTTAAAGACCTATTTCTCATTTATTAAATCATTCTTATTTTCAATCGTTTTCTATCTTTTAATCAAGAACGGCAATCTTTCAATCTTGAATCTTGAAATCTTGAATCTTTTATACTAAATTCGCCTTTATTATGGGAAACGATAACTTTATTGATGTTCGAAAAATAATAAAAAGCAAAAATCCAACTGCTTATCGTTGGATACCTGGATTTGTACTTCGTTACCTAGAAAAAATTCTTCATCAGAAAGAAATCAACAAGTTTATTATCGACAATAAAGACAATTACAATATTCAATTTTGCGAAGAAGTAATCAAACTTTTAAATGTTGATATTGAATTTATTGGTTTAGAAAACATACCTAAAACGGGTAAAATAGTTTTAACAATGAATCACCCTCTAGGGGGAATGGATGCGATGGCACTAGTCTCTGCATTAAAAGGTCACAGAGAAGATTTGAAGTTTATTGTGAATGATATTTTATTGAATTTAAAAAATTTAAACGGTATCTTCATTGGTGTAAACAAACACGGTAAAAATTCGCTTTCAAAAAGAGAACAATTAATTAATCTATTTGACACTGATGAAGCTATTTGTATTTTCCCTGCTGGTTTAGTTAGTCGAAAAATAGATGGTGAAGTGATGGATTTAGAATGGAAAAAAACATTCATTACCATGTCTAAAAAACACAACAGAACAATTGTCCCAATCTATATAGACGGCAAACTTTCCAACTTTTTCTATCGTCTAGCTAATTTCAGAAAAGCAATTGGTATAAAAGCAAACATAGAAATGTTGTATTTGTCAAATGAATTTTTTAAATTACAGAATAAACACATTCGAATCATTGTTGGTGAACCGATTCCTTTTGAATCATTACCTCAAGAATTAAACGAAAGAAAGCAAGCCTTTTGGGTAAAAGATAAAGTGTATGAATTACGAAATCGATAAATTATGAATCCGAAAAAAGAAATTATAGCTCCAATCGATAAAGCAATTCTGAAACAAGAATTAAATAGTGAACGCTTTATTCGTAAAACAAGAAAAGGTGATAACGAAATATATATCGTAAATCAACACAATGCTCCTAATACATTATTAGAAATTGGTCGTCTTCGTGAAGTTACATTTCGAGCTTCTGGAGGTGGAACTGGAGATGAAATTGATTTAGATGAGTTTGATACCAACGAAATTTGCTACGAACAATTAATTGTTTGGTCACCAGAAGATGAAGAAATCATTGGAGGTTATCGTTATATTAAGTGTGAGAATACCTTAAACTTACCAAGCAAAGAAATTCTTTTATCAACTAGTCACTATTTTGACTTTTCTGAAAAATTTATTGCTGATTATTTACCTCACACAATTGAATTAGGTAGAAGTTTCGTTCAACCTAATTTTCAACCTTCTATAAATCCTAAAAAAGGTTTATTTGCTTTAGATAATATATGGGATGGACTTGGAGCGCTAGTAGTAAACAATCCCCAAATCAAATATTTCTTTGGAAAAGTGACTATGTATCCTAGCTACAACACTGAAACTAGAGATTTCTTATTGCATTTTATGCATCATTATTTTCCAGATAAAGAAAATTTAATGCAACCTTTTCATCCTTTAGTTCAAAATTATGATGCGTCTTATTTTGATAATCTATTAAAAGATTTAGATTTTAAAGAAGGGTTCAAAATTTTAAATTCTTACGCTAAAGAAAGAGGAGAATTTATTCCACCTTTGGTTAATATCTACATGGGGTTATCTCCAAGTATGAAAACATTTGGAACAGCTGTCAATGCTGATTTTGGAGATGTTGAAGAAACAGGTATTTTGGTTACAATTGCTGATATTTACCAAGAGAAAAAGGAAAGACATATTCAATCGATGTGATTAATTTAATGTTGAATTTTTGATGTTTGATTGTGGATTAATCATTCATCAAAAATTCAACATTTATAATTCAAAATCACAGTTCCACCACCATTTCGTGTTTTTCGATTAATTTTCTCAAATTGATTAATGCATAGCGCATTCTTCCCAAAGCTGTATTGATACTGATATTTTCCATTTCTGAAATGTCTTGAAAAGATAAATCCTGAAAAATTCGCATCTTTAAAATATCTCTTTGTGTGTCAGGTAAATACTCAACTAATTCTACCATTTGAGATTCTAATTCTCCTCTTGATATTGTTTGTTCAATATTTTCATCTGTTAATTTTAGAGTAGAAAAAATATTAAAATCATCACTCTTTGAAGATGATTCAGAAATCAATCTTACTCTTGAAGATTTTCTAAAATGGTCGATAACAAGATTATGTGCAATTCTCATCGCCCAAGGCAAAAACTTACCTTCTTCATTATAAGCTCCTGATTTCAGAGTATTTATAATCTTTATAAAAGTTTCTTGAAAAATATCTTCCGTTAAATCAGTATCACGAAGTTTCATTGAAATGAAACGGTGGATCTTATTTTTATGACGCATCAATAGGATTTCGAAAGCCTTTTCACTTCCTTTTACATATGCGTTAATGAGATCGCGATCTTCTGTTTGCTTATTAATCATAATTCACTCGTTTAGAAGTAAAACAATTTGTTCGTACTAAAAATTTAAAAGAGTAGAATTATATCTATAGGCTTATCGCTTTTTGAATTATTATTGTAACGAAAATACATAAAAATTGTTAACGTCCAAATTTTTATTTACTTTTTTGTTTAAAGTGTAGTTTTCATTGATTGAAAAAAGTCTTTCTTCTTTTGTCTATATATCTTTCCTCTTGACTATCTTTGAAAACATCATTCAGAAAAAGTTCAATTATGCAGAAATACATTGAAATTAAAGGAGCTCGAGTTCACAATCTTAAAAATCTAGATGTTAAAATCCCACATGGGAAATTAACTGTTATTACAGGTTTGTCTGGCTCTGGAAAATCTTCATTAGCATTCGACACACTCTATGCTGAAGGTCAAAGAAGATACATTGAAAGTTTATCTTCATATGCTCGTCAGTTTTTAGGTAAATTGGACAAACCTGAAACGGATTATATAAAAGGTATTTCTCCTGCTATAGCGATTGAACAAAAAGTAATTTCCAACAATCCTCGTTCAACTGTTGGAACAAGCACTGAAATTTACAATTACATTAAAATATTATTTGCCCGAGTTGGGAAAACGTTCTCCCCTATTTCTGGACTTGAGGTAAAAAAACATACGGTTGCTGACGTTGTCGATTTCTTTAAAACACACGAAGGACAAAGAGCAATGATTTTAGCTCCAATTCAAGGTTTTAAAAAATATGGAATTGAACGTCAATTAAATCTTTTGAAAGATCAAGGATATGTACGTTTATTTCTAAATAAGGAAACACTTGATATTGAAACAGTTTTAGAAAATATTCCTTCAAACATTGAAGATGCTTACTTGTTAATCGACCGAATCAAAATTGACTTTTCGGATGAAGATGAAAACGGTCGTATGAGTGATTCAATAGGATTAGCTTTTACCGAAGGAGAAGGGATTTGTGATATTTATCTTCCCGAATCTGATACAATTGTTCCATTTTCTACCAAATTTGAATTAGATGGAATGGAATTTCAAGAACCAAGTGAACATTTTTTCGCATTCAACAATCCGTATGGAGCTTGTAAAAAATGTGAAGGTTTTGGTCAAGTGATTGGTGTTGACCCTAATTTAGTTTTACCTAATCGAGGTCTTTCTGTTTATGAAGGAGCAATTGCGCCGTGGAAAGGTGAAACGATGGGAGAATACTTGAATCAATTGGTTTTCAATGCGAAAAAGTTTGATTTTTCAATTCACAGAGCAATTGATGAATTAACAGAGAAAGAATACCAACTTTTATGGGAAGGAAATAAATACTTTACAGGACTGAACGAATTTTTCAAGTTTTTAGAATCCCAAACATATAAAATTCAATACCGTGTAATGTTATCTCGTTATAGAGGTAAAACTGAATGTCCTGATTGCAAAGGTACACGTTTGAGAAAAGATGCTAATTATGTTTTAGTCAAACAAAAATCAGTTACAGAAGTAGTTTTAATGCCTGTATCTGACAGTTTAGATTTCTTTCAAAAACTAGAATTAAACGATTACGACAGACAAGTCGCAAAACGTATTTTACCTGAAATTGTTAATCGATTATCATTTTTGAATGAAGTAGGTTTAGGGTATTTAACATTAAACCGTCAATCGAATTCATTATCGGGTGGAGAATCACAACGTATCAATTTAGCAACATCACTAGGAAGTAGTTTAGTTGGTTCTATGTATATTCTAGACGAACCAAGTATCGGACTTCACCCAAGAGATACGCATCGATTGATTCAAGTTCTTAAAAATCTTCGTGATTTAGGTAATACAGTCATAGTTGTAGAGCATGAGGAAGAAATGATGAAAGCTGCTGATGAAATAATCGACATCGGTCCAATGGCCGGAGTTTATGGAGGAGAAGTTGTTTTTCAAGGAGATTTTAGTCAATTAATTGATAGTGAGAATAGTTTAACTGCTAAATATTTAACAGGAAAAGAAGTTATTCCGGTACCTAAAAAACGAAGAACATCTAACAATAAATTAACTGTTAAAGGTGCACGTCAAAATAATTTAAAAAACGTTTCGGTAAATGTTCCTTTAAATAGTTTGGTTTGTATCACTGGAGTAAGTGGTTCTGGAAAATCAACCTTAATAAAAGACATTTTATATCCTGCTATCCGAAAAGAGCTAGGTCAATTCGGTGATTTCCAAGGAAATTTCTCTGAATTATCAGGCGATTTTAAAATGGTAAAAGCGGTAGAATTTATTGATCAAAATCCGATTGGTAAATCATCTCGAAGTAATCCAATCACTTATGTAAAAGCATTCGATGATATTCGTGATTTATTTTGTAGACAACAAATTTCCAAAGTACGTGGATACAAACCTGGTTTTTTCAGTTTCAATGTAGAGGGAGGAAGATGCGAAGTGTGTGAAGGTGAAGGTGAAATTACAGTTGGAATGCAATTTATGGCAGATGTTCATTTACCGTGTGATAATTGCAATGGAAAACGTTACAAATCAGAGACTTTAGAAGTAGAATACAGAGGTAAAAACATCGCTGATATTCTTGAAATGGATATCCAGTCTGCTTTAGACTTTTTCAAAGAAGGAACGGATAAATTAGAACAAAAAATCGTTGAGAAAATTCAACCGTTAGTAAATGTAGGATTAGGGTATGTATCTCTAGGACAATCTTCTAGCACCTTAAGTGGAGGTGAAGCGCAACGTATCAAATTAGCATCCTTTTTAGCGAAAGGTGGCAGCACTCCTTCTACTCTATTTATCTTCGATGAGCCTACAACAGGGCTTCATTTCCACGACATTAATAAATTAATTATTGCTTTTAACGAATTAATCAATGCTGGTCATTCAGTACTTGTAATTGAACACAATACAGAAGTTATTAAATGTTCAGATTGGATTATTGATATTGGTCCTGAAGGAGGAGAAAAAGGTGGAAATATTATTTTCGAAGGAACACCTGAAGCATTAGTTTTGGAAAAAGGCAATTATACTGGGGAGTTTTTGAAGGGGAAATTGTGAGTTTTTTTTTTACCACAGATTTTCTCGGAGTTATTTCACAGAGTTTCACAAAGTTTTGACTTTTAGTACTGAATTAAGATTGAATATTTACATTTGTAAAAAATAAATAAACTATGACTCAAAAAATCATCTTAAGCACACTACTTATTTCTACTTTATTATTTAGTTGTAAAAAGAAAAAAGAGGATACAACACCAACTGCTTCACCAACATTAACTTTTGAAGGAGAAATTGGTAATGCAGGAACTTCTTTAAACGAGTTTAATTTCAGTTTTGGTTATTGGAGATTAGCAAGTGATAATGAATTTGTATATGTTGCAGACGAAGATAATCATTGTGTTAAAAAAGTAGATTTAACTTCCAAAAGTGTAATTGGTTGGTACGGATTTTCTAATGGTGTTTGGGGATATTATGATGGGAATAAAAAAGCTGATAGTTTTTTTGAACCTACTCAAGTCATCTTTAAAAATAACATTTTATACATCGTGAGGGGTAAATATACTTCAAGTATAGGGTATCAAACTCAATTTTACAAAATAAATACAAGTACAAACAATCTT
>CANCEQ010000150.1 GCA_947375085.1 Flavobacteriales bacterium | reverse complement strand
GTTCGTTGTTTAAAGGAACAACTACCAAATGCGACAATACATTTTATTACGAAGAAAAATTTCAGCACAATCATCGAAAATAATCCAAATATTGATAAAATTTTCACGATTAAATCCTCTATAAATGAGGTGATTGATGAGATGAAAATGGAGAAGTACGATTGGGTTATCGATTTGCACAAAAATGTTAGAACGTTAGCATTAAAGCAAAAATTAAAAGCAGCTTCAAAGTCATTTCCTAAAATGAATATTGAGAAATGGGTTTTGGTTAAATTCAAAATTGATCGAATGCCGAAGCTGCATATAGTAGATCGATATTTTGAAACAGTAAAACATCTTGGAGTTGTAAATGATTTAAAACCGTGTGATTTTTTCATAAACGAAGAATCGGAGGTAAATATTGTGACCACTTTTTCAATTCATAATGAATTCATAACCATCGCAATAGGAGCTCAATTTGCGACAAAACGTTTACCTTTTGAAAAATTAGTTGAAATAATATCTGAATTAAATATGCCGATTGTTTTAGTCGGTGGTCCGATGGATAAGGAATTAGCAGAACAAATTCTTTCTCATTTCCCAGACAAAAATATAAAAAATGCCTGTGGAGGGTTTTCACTTCAACAATCGGCGAGTATCGTTCAACAAGCAAAAGTTCTTTTGACAAACGATACAGGATTGATGCACATTGCGTCTTGTTTTGAAGTTCCAATCGTAAGTGTATGGGGAAATACAGTTCCAGCTTTAGGTATGTATCCTTATTTCCCTCAAAAGCCTGATTTATTTTCAATTCACCAGGTAAATGATTTAAATTGTAGACCTTGTTCTAAAATAGGGTTCAAAGAATGTCCAAAAGGGCATTTTAAATGTATGAATTTACAAGATTCATCAGCTATCATTTTTGATATTGAAAATAGAATTTCGAAATAATTTATATCTTTTGATTCTTCACAATATTTTAACAAAGTAATTTTCATTATACAATTGCTGTTGGGATTTAGTAACTACTTTTGTACTCAAATCAGAAATATCGATGTTGAAAGTTAATAATTTTCTTATTCTAATTTTATTGTTCTCTTTTAATCTTTTATCTCAAAAAGAGTACACACTAGAACAATGTGAAGAGCAATTTTTAAAAAACAATCTACTATTATTAGCCTCAAATTTTAATATCGAAGCAAGTAAGGCCTTAACCATTCAAGCAAAATTATGGGATAATCCAATTTTTTCAGCTGAAGCAAATGCGATTAATCCACAGAACAATCATTATTTTGATTTAGGTTCAAAAGGACAAAAAGCATTTGCTATTCAACAAGTTATTTATCTTGGAAATAAAAAGAAGAATCAAGTTAATTATGCTAAAGTAAATGAAGAATTAGCGGAATTGGAATTTCAAGATTTATTGAGAAATCTAAAAATTCAATTGAGAAGAAGTTTTTATTTTATCTATTTTAATAATAAAAAAATTCAAAAGACTGATATTCAAATTTCAAATATTGATACATTGGTAAATGCATACGAAGTTCAAACGAAAAAAGGGAATTTACCACTTCAAGAATTAGTACGTTTACAATCATTATTAATAAATTTTAAAAATTCTAGAATTGAAATAATTAATAATTCTTATGAGCAACAATCAATATTAAAATTGTTATTAAATGAAGAACAATTAATAGTTCCAATTTTAAATGAAACAATCGTTCAGAAGTATGCTTCACAAGAAATTCTATCAATTGATTTATTAGATAGTATGGCAATTCAGAATAGGCCTGATTATAAATTGTCTTTGAAGAATATTGAATCAAATGAATGGAATGTTAAATGGCAAAAATCATTAGCAATTCCTGATTTAAATTTAGGAACTTCTTATGACCAAAGAGGTGGAGCTTTTCAAAATCAAGTAAATTTAACAGTTGGTATTCCAATACCGTTGTGGAATCGAAATCAAGGAAGAATAAAACAATCTCAAGTATTGCTTGATCAATCAAAGGTAGATAATCAACTAACAATTTTACGATTAAAAACAGAGGTTTCAGAATCATTAAATAAATGGAATATATCTAAAGCTAATTTTAATCAACTTACAGAATCTATGATTTCTGATTTTGAAATTGTTTATGAAGGTGTTCTTATAAATTTTCAAAAAAGAAATATCAGTATTCTAGAATTTACAGATTATATGGAAAGCTACAATCAAATGTCAATTCAAATCAATGAATTGATGAAGAACGTAATTATTTCAGCAGAAGAATTAAATGCTACATTGAATAATTCAATTTTTAAATAACAACAATATGAAAATTAATAAGTTAAAGTTTTTGTTTGCTCTATTTTCATTTTTCTTTTTAATGAGTTGCAGTAATGATATTAAAAAGGCTGAAGATTCAGCTCCTTTTGAATTAACAGATACAATGCTAAAACTTAATCAAACAGCATTTTCAAGATTTGAAACGGTTAAAAATGAATTGAATTTTTACGGAAAGATTACTACTGATAACGACAAAATGATTGAGGTTTTCCCAATTGTAGGAGGAAATGTTATTCAGGTAAATGTTGAACTTGGTGATTACGTGAAAAAAGGTCAGTCTTTGGCGACGATTCGTAGTACTGAAGTAGCTGATTTTGAAAAGCAATTAGAAGATGCTCAAAATGATTTATTAATTGAAAAAAATAATTTAAAAGTTGCTCAAGAATTATTTGAAGGAAAAATTAACTCTGAACGAGATGTTTTTGAAGCTAAAAGTCATTATGATAAAGCAAAAACGCAACTTAATCGAATTCAACAAACTTACAAAATTTATAATATTCGTCCAGGTTCCATTTATGAAGTAAAAGCACCGATTGATGGTTTTATTATTCAAAAAGATATTAATCCAGGATTGATGTTGAGAAGTGATAAAACGGATAATATTTTTGATATTGCTGATATAAAAGATGTTTGGGCGATTGTCAATATCAATGAGAGCGATATTAATAAAGTGAAATTAGGAGAGAAAGCAGAAGTAACAACATTGAGCTCTGATAATAAAATATATTACGGTGAAGTAGATAAGATTTTTAACATCATCGATCCTGAAACAAAGGCAATGCGTGTTCGAGTAAAACTTCCTAATTTAGATTATGCATTAAAACCTGAAATGAGAGCGACAATTAAATTATCATATAATGAGGATTTTAAGTTAATTGCTGTACCATCAAATGCAATCATTTTTGATAAAAGTAAAAATTACGTGATGATTTTTAAATCTAAAAAGAACATTGAAACACGACAAGTAGAGGTGTTTCGACAAGCTAATGGGATTGCCTATATTAAAAGAGGTTTAAAAAATAACGAAAGGGTTATTACACATAATCAGTTGTTAATTTATGACGCTCTAAACGATTAATCTGTTATGAATAAGTTTATTAAAGGAATTATTGCTTTTTCGTTAAAGAACAAAGGATTTACCTTTTTATGGGTAGGTGTTTTAGTGATTGCAGGATTTATCTCGTTTAAAAATATGCCGATTGAGGCATTTCCAGATGTAACGAATACACAGATTATTATCGTTACGGAATGGAATGGGAAAAGTGCTGAAGAAATCGAACGATTTGTAACTTCTCCTATTGAAATTGCTTTAAATTCAGTTCAGAAGAAGACGAGTGTTCGAAGCATAACGATGTTTGGATTATCGGTCATTAAAATTATTTTTGAAGATAAGGTGGATGATATGTTTGCTCGCCAGCAGGTAAATAATCTATTGAAATCAGTTTCACTTCCACAGAATGTTGAACCTGATGTTCAGCCTCCTTATGGTCCAACTGGTGAAGTTTTTCGATATGTTTTAAAGAGTGATAGCAGAGACACGCGTGAATTGTTAACGATTCAAAATTGGGTAATCGACAGACAACTTCGTTCAGTTCCTGGTGTTGCAGATTTGGTCGCTTTTGGAGGCCAAGAAAAAACGTATGAAATTAGTGTTGATCCGAATAAATTAGCTAATTATAATATCACTCCTTTACAAGTTTTTGATGCAACAACAAAAAGTAATTTAAATGTTGGTGGGGACGTTATTGAAAAAAATGGTCAGGCATATGTAATTCGAGGTATTGGTTTATTACAATCAATTGAGGATATTGAAAATATCATCGTTGACGATGCCGACGGAAATCCTATATTAGTTAAGAATTTAGCAGATGTTTATGAAAGTTCAATGCCTCGTGTTGGACAAGTAGGATTAGATGGGAACGATGATGTAGTTGAGGGTATCGTTGTAATGCGTAAAGGTGAAAATCCAAATGAAGTTTTAGCGAGTGTAAAGGAAAAAATCAACGAATTAAATACAGAAGTACTTCCAAGTGATGTTAAAATGGAAACGTTTTATGATAGAGATAATTTGATGCATTACACCACAGGAACGGTAATGCATAATTTATTGGAAGGAATCATTTTAGTTACTGTAATTGTCTTTCTTTTTATGGCGAATTGGAAGACAACTCTAATTGTTTCTATCATCATTCCTTTATCGTTATTGTTTGCTTTCTTGTGTCTTAAGTTATTGGGGATGAGTGCCAATTTGTTGAGTTTAGGTGCGGTAGATTTCGGAATTATCATTGATGGTGCTGTTGTAATGGTGGAGGGTTTATTTGTAATGCTCGACCATAAATCCCAAGCTGTTGGAATGACTGTTTTTAATCGTTTGTCAAAAGGAAGTATGATTAAAAAGACGGGTAGTGAATTAGGGAAAGCAATTTTCTTTTCAAAATTAATTATCATTACCGCTTTATTGCCGATTTTCGCTTTTCAAAAGGTTGAAGGTAAAATGTTTTCTCCTTTGGCCTTTACTTTAGGTTTTGCATTGTTGGGCGCTTTGTTGTTTACGTTAACATTAGTGCCAGTTCTTTCTCACATCCTTTTAAATAAAAATGTAAAAGAGAAGCACAATGTGTTTGTTGATTTTTGGAATAGAATAGTTGAAAAAGGTTTCAAATGGACATTCAGACACAAACGTAAAACGTTAATTGCTTCAACTGTAATTGTGGTTGTAACGTTTTTCTCAGCATCCTTTTTAGGGACTGAATTTTTACCTCAATTAAACGAAGGTGCTTTATGGGTAGAAGCCAAATTACCAATGAGTTCCAGTTTAGCTGAAACCGTTAAAACGACTGCTGTTTTAAGGAAAGAATTAAACAGTTTTGAGGAAGTAAATGGTGTTTTATCACAAGTAGGACGAAGTAATGATGGAACTGATCCAAGTGGTTTTTATTATGTTCAAATGCAAGTAAATTTGAAGCCAAAGGAAGAATGGAAACGTAAAATTTCTATGGATGATTTGGTGGAACAAATGGATAAAAAGCTGAAGAAATACCAAGGAATTAATTATAATTATTCTCAACCAATTATTGATAATGTTGCTGAATCTGTTGCAGGAATAAATGCGTCTAATGCAGTTAAAATTTATGGAGATGATTTAGATGAATTGGATAAAATCGCGAATAAAGTGATTGACCAAATCAAGAATGTTCCCGGTATTAAGGATGTAGGTATTTTAAGAAATGTTGGTCAGCCCGAAATTAGTGTTATTCTTGATAGAGGAAAAATGGCAGGTTATGGAGTAACTTTATCAGATGCTCAAGCTGTACTAGAATTAGCGTTTGGAGGTAAAACAGCAACTCAAAAATACGAAGATGAGAAAAAGTTTGATGTTCGAATTCGTTTCAAAAAAGAATACAGAAGAGATGAAAATGATATTTCAGATTTATTTGTTCCAACAATTAGCGGTACAAAAATACCTTTAAAAGAAATTGCTGATATTAAGACTGTTACAGGTCCTGCTTTTATCTACCGTGATAATACGAAACGATTTATTGGTGTGAAATTTTCTGTTCGAGAAAGAGATTTAGGAAGTACAATCGCAGAGGCACAAGCAAAAGTGGATAAATCAATAAAATTACCGAAAGGATATACAGTTGGTTGGACAGGCGAATTTGAGAATCAAGTGCGTGCAACAGCTCGTTTAGGTCAAGTAGTTCCTATCAGTTTATTAGGGATTTTCTTCTTACTTTTCATATTATTTGGAAATTTAAAGGATGCCGCTTTAGTATTAATCAATGTTCCTTTTGCAATCATTGGTGGAATTATCGCTTTACATTTAACCGGTATGAATTTCGGTATTTCAGCCGGAGTTGGTTTCATTGCATTATTGGGTATTTGTATCCAAAATGGGGTTATTTTGATTTCAGAATTTAAAGATAATATAAAAAATAAATTGACGCTTATTGATTCAATTCATAGTGCAGTTATTGCTAGGACTAGACCGGTAGTTATGACTGCGCTAATGGCTTCTATTGGGTTATTACCAGCAGCTTTATCCACTGGGATTGGTTCAGAGTCTCAAAAACCATTAGCTATTGTAATCATTGGGGGGTTAATTACTGCAACAGTTTTAACCTTACTGGTATTTCCGATAATCTTCTGGATTTTTAAAAGAAAAAGTGAAGAGATAATTGATTAGTGATTACTTTAAACGTTATAAATCTACCTTTTTAATAGATTTTTATTAAAATGCTATTTTTTATGAGTTCAGTTTTATATATTTGAAAAATATAAATAAAAAGTTATGGCAATTTTATCAATCCCAGATTCAAATATTCAGTATAATAATCCAGCTGAAATCCGTCAATTTTTAAATGACAGAGGAGTACATTTTGATCAATGGAAATGCGATGTTATTTTTGAAGATACTGCTACACAAGAAGAAATCTTGAAAGCATATGAGAAAGATTTAAAGCCATTGATGGAAAAAGGAGGTTATTTATCGGCAGATGTTATTTCAATCAATAAACTAACTGAAAATTACGATGCTATTAGAGCGAAATTTTTAGGAGAGCACACACATTCAGAAGATGAAATTCGCTTTTTTGTTGATGGTAAAGGTGTTTTTTGGTTTAATCTAGAAAATGAGCCGATTTTTAATTTATTGTGTGAGCAAGGCGATTTGATTTCTGTACCAACTGGAACAAAACATTGGTTTGATGCAGGAGAAACAAACCCATTTGTAAAAGCTATTCGTATTTTTAGCAACACTGAAGCTTGGACACCAGAATATACTGATTCAAAAATAGAGGAGAAGTATTTAGATTTTAAGGTTTAATGTTTAATATATAGGTATTAGGTATTAGGTATTAGGTATTAGGTATTAGGTATTAGGTATTAGGTTTTTCCTAGAAAATAAATTATTCAGGTAACCAAATACAAAAAGTGGTTCCTTTTCCAATTTCTGATTTTACTTTTACATTTCCTCCGTGTTCTTCGATAATCATTTTTACATAGAAAAGTCCAAGTCCAAATCCTTTGACATTATGTAAATTACCTGTAGGAACTCGGTAAAATTTATC
>CANCEQ010000149.1 GCA_947375085.1 Flavobacteriales bacterium | reverse complement strand
TACAGAACAAGGAGTTGCAATGCTTTCAGCTGTTTTAAAAAGTGAAATCGCTGTTAACATTAGTATTCAAATTATTGATGCTTTTGTCGAAATGAGAAAAACACTTAATCAAAACAATATCATCGATTTTCGTATTGATAAATTAGAGAGAAAACAATTGGAAACCGATGAGAAATTCGAACAACTTTTTAAAGCTTTAGAGGATGACGTATTAAAATCTGATACTGGTATTTTCTTTGATGGTCATTTTTTTGATGCATACACCTTTATTTCAGACATAATTAGAAAAGCAGATAAATCAATTATTTTAATTGATAAAATGTTAATTAACAAAGAAATTTGAGTTGTTTTTATTACATTTAAGGCCTATAACTATTATTACTTACTATGTTGAAATCTGCTATTCTTTATATTTTCCTATTTTTCAGTTTTATAAGTTTTTCGCAAGACTGGTCAGAGAACTTGCCTAAAAATAAAACAGAAAACCAATTAACTTTTTTTGATTATCAAAATGCCTTTTATTCCTATTGGAGTAAATACAATGTAATCAATGGATATTATCTAGAAAATGGAGTAAGAAAAAAGGCGATTGGTTGGAAACAATTCAAACGATGGGAATATGAGATGAAAAGTCAAATAAACCCTGTAACTGGTGAATTTCCTTCACAAACAGCTTATGAAATTCAACAAAAATTTCAACAAAATAATCCACATAAGAAATCAACTAATGCCGCAAATTGGACTCAGTTGGGGTCAAATTCAGCAACTGGGGGATACCATGGAATAGGAAAAGTGTTATGTGTTGCCTTCCATCCAACAGATAATAATACCTATTGGGTAGGAACTGGTGGTGGTGGATTATGGGTAACAACGAATAATGCACTAACTTGGACCTGTTTAACTGATAATATTGGACGACTTCCTATAAGTGATATAGTTATTCCCTCTGATTATGCTACTTCAAATACAATTTATATAGCAACTGGAGATAGAGATACTGGATGGACTTTTAGTAGTTCTGGTGTTTTAAAATCAACAGATGGTGGATTAACTTGGAGTTCAACAGGGTTAACTTACGCACTCTCTAGTTATAAAAACATTAATAGATTGGTTATATCGCCAACTAACAACCAAGTTATTCTAGCAGCAACTACTAGTGGAATTTATAAAACTACGAATGGTGGCACAACCTGGAACACACTTGTTACTGCTACAGCGTTCATGGATTTGAAATATAAGCCAGGTGATTTTAATACATTATACGGATCTACCAAAACAGGGAAAATCTATACTTCAACTGATGGAGGTACAACTTGGAATATTACCTATAACAATGCAAATGGAAAAAGGGTTGAATTAGCTATTTCACCAAATCAGCCAACATGGGTTTATGCAATTGTTGCCGGGAGACCGAATGGAGCTGCTGCATCAGTATCAACAGGAGGACTTTACGGAATATACAAATCTACCGATAGTGGAGCTACCTTTTCTTTAGTTCTAGATGGAATAAATCTCAACATGATGGGATACGCTGCTGATGGACAAGATTTTGGGAGTGGACAAGGGTTTGCTAATATCACAATTGCCGCCTCACCAACAAATGCTAATATAGTCATTGCTGGTGGTGTAAATGCTTGGAAATCCACAGATGGAGGTAGCACTTGGAATATAATCAATCATTGGTCTACCAGTGGTGCTGGATACCAAGTCGTTCATGCTGATAAACATGCTCATAATTACAGATCAAATGGAGATTTATTTGAAGGTAATGATGGCGGAATGTATTTCTCTTCAAATAATGGAAGTTCATGGACAGACAAATCAAACGGATTAGGGATTGGACAACTTTATCGTTTAGGAATCTCTAAAACTGATAAAAATCAAACGATTACTGGACTTCAAGACAATGGGACAAAACTTTATTCAAGCGCAACTTGGTCAGACGTAAAAGGAGGCGATGGTATGGAATGTATTATTGACTTTACAAATGCTAATATTCAATATGGAACATATGTAGAAGGTCAAATTTCAAGAACTTTAAATCATTGGGGATCTTCTGTTCATGTTGAACCTACTGTTGGAGGAACTGCAGTTACAGGTAGTTGGGTCACCCCATACATAATGGACCCAACAAATAATTTAATATTGTACGCTGGATATGACGATGTATGGAAAACAACAAATCAAGGTACATCTTGGACTCAAATTTCAAATTTCGGATTAACATCAGGTACCTACCTAGAATCTATAGCAATAGCCAATTCCAACACCCAATATTTATATACAGCGACAGCAACTCAAATCTTTAAAACTACCAATGGAGGAACATCTTGGACTGATATTACTGGAACACTTCCTGTTTCTACAGCTGTTGGCGGCAATAATATAACCTACATTGCTGTTAAAAACGATGATCCGAACACTCTTTGGGTTACTTTCAGTTCTTACAATACAAATCGAGTTTTTGAAAGTATCAATGGAGGAACAACTTGGACAAATATATCAACCGGACTACCATCACTTCCTATTCATACCATAGTTCAAAATAACCAAGTTACTTCAGAAGTAGAACTTTTTGTTGGAACAGAATTAGGTGTCTATTTTAAAAAAGGCACTGCTAATTGGGTGGCTTATAATACAGGTCTACCAAATGTAAAAGTGAATGAATTAGAGATTTTTTACGATTTAACAGATGCAACATTGAGTAGATTAAGAGCAGCTACCTATGGAAGAGGATTATGGGAATCAACTATTGCTATTGCATCTTTAACAGCTCCAGTAGCAGGTACAGCCAATTCAAATGCTACAATTTGTTCCGGTTTAACTTCAAATCTAACATTAACAGGTTCAACTGGTACAATACAATGGCAGCAATCTACCACAAATGCAGGACCTTGGGTGAATGTATCTTCAGGAACAGGAGCCACAACTACTGCTTATACAACAGGAGTTTTAAGTTCAACTACTTATTTTAAAGCTCTTGTTTCACAAGCTGGCTTTTCTGATGTTTCTTCAAACGTTATTACCATTACTGTTACCCCCTCTGTTACACCTTCAGTTTCGATTTCTCTTACAACTGGTTCTAATCCAATGTGTAATGGAACAACTCCCACTTTTACTGCAACTCCGACAAATGGAGGAACGACTCCCACATATCAATGGAAAATCAACAATGTTAATCAAGTAGGAAATTCTTCAACCTTTAGTCCTTCTTCTCTTGTGAATGGAAATTCGATTACATGTGTAATTACTTCCAACGCTACATGTGCTAGTCCTACAACTTCAGTGGCTTCTAATTCTATTCTAATGACTGTGAATCCAAATGTAACACCTACCGTTTCGATTGCATTAACGACTGGATCAAATCCAATGTGTAGTGGTACAACACCTACTTTTACTGCTACTCCTACAAATGGAGGAACAACTCCTACATATCAATGGAAAATCAACAACATCAATCAAGTTGGAAATTCATCGACCTTTAGTCCTTCTTCTCTTGTAAATGGAAATTCGATTACGTGTGTAATTACTTCCAACGCTACATGTGCTAGTCCTTCTACATCAGTGGCTTCTAATTCTGTATTGATGACTATTAATCCTACAGTTATTCCTTCAGTATCGATTTCTCAAACAGTTGGAACAAACCCTATCTGTAGTGGAACGACACCTACTTTTACTGCTACTCCTATAAATGGTGGTATTACTCCTATTTACCAGTGGAAAATCAACAATGTCAATCAAGTTGGTAATTCTCCAACTTTTAGTCCTTCTTCACTTGTAAATGGTGATGCAATCACATGTGTAATTACATCTAATGCAACATGTGCGAGTCCTACTATTTCGATGGCCTCTACTCCTATAACAATTTCAGTGAATCCTAATATCACTCCTTCAGTAGCTATTTCACTTACATCTGGCTCTAATCCAATATGTAGTGGTACGACACCTACATTTACTGCCTCCCCTACTAATGGAGGTCTAAATCCTATTTATCAATGGTTTATAAACAATACTGCTCAAGTAGGGAATTCTTCAAGCTTTAGCCCGAATTCTCTTATAAATGGAGATGCAATTTCATGTATAATTACTTCTAATGCAACATGTGCTAGTCCTACAATTTCATTAGCATCAAATTCTATTGTCATGAATGTTAATCCAACTGTAACTCCCTCGGTAGCAATCTCTCAAACTATTGGAACAAATCCGATGTGCAATGGAACAACTCCTACTTTTACTGCTACTCCTACAAATGGAGGAACTATGCCTATATATCAGTGGTTTATAAATGGTAGTGTTCAAATAGGAAATTCTGTAACTTTTAGTCCTTCTTCACTTGTCAATGGAGATATAATTACCTGTATACTTACTTCTAATGCAAATTATGCGAATCCTTCAAATTCATTAGTTTCTAATCCTTTAACTATGCAGGTAAGTAATTCACTTACTCCTTCAGTATCAATTTCTTTGACTTCAGGATCAAACCCTATGTGTAGTGGTGCTTCTACAACTTTCTCTGCAATCCCATCAAATGGAGGAAACAATCCTACATATCAATGGTTTGTAAATGGTATAGATCAATTAAACAATAATGTAAACTTCACATCAACAACCTTAGTCGATCAGGACATCGTAACTTGTGTATTAACTTCAAACGCAGCTTGTGTAACTTCTTTTGTCTCATTACCTTCTAATGGTATCACAATTCAAGTTAGTTTATCACTTACTCCGTCAGTTTTAATTACACAATCAGTGGGTTCAAATCCTATTTGTAGTGGGATTATACCTAGCTATACAGCCATACCTACAAATGGAGGTACTATGCCAATTTATCAATGGTTTATAAATGGTACTATTCAAGCTGGAAATTCTACAACTTTTAGTCCTTCTTCAATTGTTAATGGCGATGCAATTACTTGTATAATAACTTCTAACTCATCTTGTGCTAGTCCCACAACTTCCCTCGCTTCTAATGCTATTTCAATGATAGTTAACACGACTGTTACTCCTTCAGTTGCGATTACCCAAACAGTTGGTGCCAATTCCATGTGTAGTGGATTTACACCTACTTTTACAGCAAGTCCAACAAATGGAGGAACAACACCAATTTATCAATGGAAAATCAATAATATTAATCAAATAGGGAATTCTGCTACTTTCAGTCCTTCTACTCTTCAAAATGGTGACGCAATCTCTTGCGTAATTACTTCTAATGCTACTTGTGCGAGCCCTACAATTTCCTTGGCCTCTAATTCTATTTCTATGACAGTTAATCCAACTGTAATTCCTTCAGTATCGATCACTCAAACTGTCGGAACAAATCCTAGCTGCAGCGGAACGACTCCTACTTTTACGGCCAATCCTACAAATGGAGGAACAACACCAATTTATCAATGGAAAATAAACAATGTAAATCAAATAGGGAATTCTGCAACTTTTAGCCCGTCTTCTCTTGTGAATGGTGATGCAATCTCTTGCGAAATTACATCTAATGCTACATGCGCTAGCCCTTCCATTTCATCTCCTTCAACACCCATTACTATGACAATTAACCCTAATGTTACACCTTCAGTTTCAATTACACTTACAACTGGCTCAAACCCAATGTGCAGTGGAATAACTCCTACTTTTACCGCTACGCCTACAAACGGAGGAACAACACCTATCTATCAATGGTTTTTAAATGGCATTGATCAAGTTCTGAATTCTACAACATTTAGTCCTTCAGCTCTTGTAAATGGAGATGCAATTACTTGTATTATTACGTCAAATGCTTCATGTGCTAATCCTACTACATCACTCACATCTAATTCTATTGTGATGACCATAAATCCTTCCGTTATTCCTTCAGTTGTGATAACTCAAACAGTTGGAACAAATCCAATGTGCAGTGGAATAACTCCTACTTATACTGCTACACCTACAAATGGAGGAACAACACCAATTTATCAATGGAAAATAAACAATATAAATCAAGTAGGGAATTCTGCTACTTTTAGTCCTACTTCTCTTGTAAATGGTGATGCTATAACTTGTGAAATTACTTCGAATGCAACTTGTGCAAATCCATTGAACTCTCATACATCAAGCAGTATAAATATGAATTTAATTCCATCTGTTACTCCATCTGTAGTAATAACACAAACGATCGGAACTAATCCTTTATGCAGTGGATCTTTAGCTACATTTATGGCTTCATGTACTAATGGAGGCACTTTCCCTACTTATAAGTGGTTTATTGATGGAATCGATCAAAATAATAACAATCAATTTTTTACACCAAATACTATAACGGATGGACAAATTATAACTTGTTCAATTCTTTCTGATGCAGTTTGTGCATCACCTATTAATTCTCCACTTTCAAATCCAATCAACATAAAAGTGAATCAAATTGTTACTCCTCAAATCCAAATAGCTGAAATAAATAATTTGAATTCATTTTGTAATGGCGATTATGCTACTTTTAAAACTACAACTTTAAACGAAGGTACAAATCCTATTTATAATTGGAAAATTGATAATATATTACAATCAGAAGTTAGCACTACATTTATTACAAATAAAATACTTGATGGTCAAAAAGTCACTTGTGAATTAATTTCAAATGCTTTTTGTACAACAAATACTAATGTAACAAGTAATATTATTTTAATAAATGTAAAAAACAAAATTGATAAGCCATTAGCAGACTCAAAAATAGAATATTGTATTAACCAAAATATAAATGACATTGTTATACCAATTGTAAATCAGTTAAGTAATTACAATTGGTTTTCAGATTCACTACTTTTAAATAAAATTAATTCAGGTCCTACATTTACGCCATCGAAAAACATTGGAAATAAATTATATTACGTAATAGAAGAAAAAGATGGCTGTAAAAGTGAAAAAAGTAAAATAGATATTACAATTAAACTTTGTGACTTTACATTTCCAACCGCTTTCACTCCAGATGGTGATAATACAAATGATACATGGGAATTAAAAAATATAGAAGTGTTTTTTCCTAATAATTCAATTTACATTTATTCAAGACAAGGTGAATTAATGTTTGAATCTACAATAGAAAATTATTCTAAAAATCCTTGGGATGGTAAACTTGACGGAAAAGAACTTCCAGTTTCTTCCTATTATTTCATTATAAAAAACAAGGATAATAAAGCAATTTCAGGAATTGTTTCAATTATTACAAATAAGTAAACTATTCATTTATACTAATTCGATAGGAAGCGATAAAATCAGAATTTGCTTCCAATCGAATTATTCCCTCTTTTTTAGTAAAATCTTTTTCTGTAGTATGGGAATCTGAAATTCCTAACCAAGGTTCAATACATACAAATTGTCCTCCAGGTTTCGCCCATATTCCTAAATAGTTAAAATCGGGGTATTCTACTGTAATTGAAGTAGTTGATTTTTTGCTTTTTAAACTTACTTTTTT
>CANCEQ010000148.1 GCA_947375085.1 Flavobacteriales bacterium | reverse complement strand
TTACACGGACAAAATAAAGATGCATTAGCTAAAACTCAAAAAGGGAATTGGAAGTATGATGTTGTAGAAGCTGGATACAAATGCAATATGACGGATATTTCAGCAGCTATAGGTCTTATTGAACTTGAAAGATACAAAGACGATACGTTGGTAAAAAGAAAGTATATTTTTGATGCGTTTAATGCTGAATTATCGAAATATGACTGGGCTGAATTACCTGAATATGAAACAAATCAAAAGATTTCGTCTTATCATCTATTTCCATTAAGAATAAAGAATGCTTCAGAAGAGCAAAGAGATGAAATTATCAAACGTATTTTTGATGAAGACGTGTCAGTGAATGTGCATTTTATTCCAGTTCCAATGTTATCATTTTATGTTAATAAGGGATATGATATTAAAAATTATCCTGTAGCATTAGATAATTTTAAGAGAGAAATTTCTTTACCTGTTTTTTACGATTTAACTGATGAACAAATAACTAAGGTTATTGATTCTGTTGTGAAATCTGTTAATTCTGTTATCCTTTGAAAAGAATTTTTGACATACTAGTTTCTGGCTTTATTTTGATTTGTTTTCTTCCTTTTGGATTGATCTTTTCATTTTTGATCATTTTTGAAAGCAGGGGAGGGATATTTTATAGACAAGAAAGAATTGGTAAAAACAATATTCCATTTAAGTTGTTTAAATTTAGATCAATGCGAGTTGATGCTGATAAAAGTGGGAAATTAACGGTTGGGATGAGAGATGCTCGAATAACTAAAATTGGATATTTTTTGAGAAAGTACAAGTTAGATGAATTTCCTCAATTTATAAATGTTTTTATTGGTCAAATGAGTATTGTTGGTCCGCGACCTGAAGTGAAAGAATACGTTGATTTATATAATGAAGAGCAACGTAATGTCTTGAATGTAAAACCAGGAATCACAGATTATGCTTCTCTAGAGTATTTTGAAGAAAACGAATTGTTAGGAAGGTCTGAAAATCCACAAGAAACATATATCAACGAAATTATGCCTGCCAAATTAGAGTTGAATAAAAAATATTTGTCGAATCCTACAATTTCACACGATATATCTATAATGTGGAAGACATTTATGAAAATGATTAAATAAACTAAATTATAAGTAATGAAAAGGTACAGGTTTTTGTTATTTATTCTCCCGATTGTTTTTTTTCTTACCTATTATTTATGGCCAATCGATAAGGATACTGTTAAGATATTATTTATTGGGAATAGTTATACCTATCGCAATGATATGCCTGATATTTTTGAAAATATAGCGCTATCAAAAGGAAAAAAAGTATATGTTGAAGATTGTACTTTAGGAAAAGCAACTTTAGCCATTCAATCGAAAAGATTTGCTGTTAAAAATGCCATTTCAAGTGAGAATTGGGATGTTGTAATTATTCAAGGTTCAAGTAGGGATTTTGTAAAAGACTCCTCTATCATTTTAAAAAAAACAAAACCTGCATTAGAAAAAATCATTAAAGCTATTCAAGACAATAATCCATCTACGAAAATGTTATTTTACATGACTTGGGGCTACCGTAATGGATTTAAACCAATCGATGAGGTAAATACTTTTGAGAAAATGTCGAATGTAATAGAAGAAAGGTATTTGAGTTTATATAAGACTTACGATATAGGAGTTGTTCCGGTTGGCATGGTTTGGAAAGATGTGAGAAAAAAGAGAGATGAGGTTGTGTTATATGTCAAAGATGGAGCTCATCCTAGTTTAAAAGGCTCATATTTAACAGCATGCTGTTTTTATTCGGCTATTTTTAATGAAAGTCCTGTTGGCTCTAACTATTATAGTTTATTAGGACCAAAAATTTGTTATTTTCTTCAATCTATTTCAGCTCAAAATGTGTTATATCACAGAGAGAAATATGGACTTCATAAACTAAATATTATTCAAAAGAAAAAGCTTTAGTGAATAACGAAAGCTAAAACGCATCCAATTAAAATACTAGTCAGTTTTAGTATATTGAATTTGTGATTTTCACTCGTTTCAAAAATGATGGTTGTTGAAATATGTAAAAACATACCTACCACTATTGCTAGTATCATATTGAAATCGATAAAGTGAGCAGCTGTGGAAGAGAAAAGTCCTAAAATTAAGCCTAAAGGAGTCATAATAGAGAAAGCAACTAAAATAATCCACGACTTTACTTTTGTAACGTTTGTGTTAATTAAAAGTGTCATTAAAGCTACTGCAACAGGTAATTGATGAAATAAAATCCCGAACAGTAGCGAATGTTCTTCATGGTGATGCGTAGTTTCAATTCCCGCATACTGATTACCCAAAGGAATACCCTCAAGAAATGAGTGAACTGAAAGCGAAATAAATAATCCCCAAGGCATTTTTTGCCCCTTATGAACGTGAACGTGACCGTGTTCTATACCTCCTGAAAAGAATTCAAGCGCTAATTGAACTAAAAATCCTATTAAAATATAAATTCCAATGTTTTTAGTTTCTGAAGCATATAACTCAGGTACAAAATGGATGAAAGCGATGGATAATAAAAATCCACCACTAAAAGAGAGCATTAGTTTAATGAATTTTTGTTTGTTAGAAGCATGAAGATAAGTAACAATAAAGCCACCTAAAACAACAGCCAAAATCAAACTTAAGATAACAATAATTTGTTCCATTATTTTTTAGTCGCTATAATAATCAATCTATCAGAAGATTGTGGATGAAAAGTGTTTAAATTAAAATCGCCAAATGAATGATCAATTTCGAAACCAGCATTTAAAAGAAGTTTTTCAAAGTCATTGTATTTCAATGCTTGAACTCGTTCAGTAAAGTGAAATTTATCATCATTATCTTCAAATTTAATATTTTTAAAGATGTGATTTCCATCGTAATTTCTTGAAATGTTAAAGGTAATACCATCTTCTATTTTAGATTCTTCACTAACTAAATTTTGAATCACCTTCTCACTATTCATAAAATCAATTACTAATTTCCCGTTGTGAGAAAGCATAGAATGAATAGCTTGAATTACTTTTTCGTTATCTGAATAATCGTCAAAGTAGCCAAAACTTGTAAACAAATTAAAGATAATTTCGAATGAGTGATTTTCGATTGAAGCACGCATATCGTGAACATCAAATTTTAAAGTTTCATTCTCAAATTTTTTGGCATTTAAAATACTGTTTTGAGATAAATCAACCCCCAAAACATTCATTCCTAATTCATTTAATGTTATTGAATGTCGTCCTTTACCACAAGCTAAATCTAAAACTTTGGTTCCTGACTTAGGATTTAAAAAGCTTACTAATTTGCTAATGAATTGTTTAGCTTCACTTTCATCTCTGTTTTTATAAAGACTATGATAGTATGTTGTGTCGAACCAAGATTCAAACCATTCTTTTGATTTCATGCTGCAAATATACTGTAATTCAATGGTAAAATTGATGAAAATTTAATGTATTCTCACTATTGCATTTGTTAAATAAAAGACTATATTTGTTGTAAGTAGTATACTTTATGTCGTTAGAAAAAATTTACAGTTTGTATCAAACAATGGAACAAGAGAAGGTAATTCTCTCGTTTAATGGAATTGTAACATCTGATTTTTTGACAGCAGTTTTAGATATTATGGAGAACAAAATGAACGATTTAGATGAGTCTCCTAAAACTAAGAAAAAAGTATATTATGTGTTGGTTGAATGTTTGCAAAATTTGTATCATCATATAGAAGATGAAGGTGGAATAAAATCTGATTCAAAAGTTTCTAAAGCAGCGCTAGTAATGGTCGTTAGAGATGAGGAAGGATTTTTAATTCAAACAGGGAATTATATTGACAAAAAAAATGTCGATGAACTAGATCAACGATTGAAAAAAATTAATAGTCTCGATAAAGATGATTTAAGAGATTACTATAGAGAAGTATTAGGGAATGGAACTGTTTCTGATAAAGGAACTGCTGGTTTAGGAATGATTGATATAGCAAGAAAATCAGGTAATAAATTGGAATATGAATTTCTAGATATTGATGAAGAATTTAGTTTCTTCAGTTTAAATGTGAAAATAAATTAGAATATAAAAAGCGTAAAATTATGATTATGGAAAATATACTACGTGAAGGCTCTGCCAAAACACCAGCAGTTAGTTTTGACTCTACATCAGGTATATTGGAATTGAAAGGAAGATCTATTCCTGAGAATTCTGTTGAATTTTACAAGCCTTTAAACGATTGGATTGATACGTACAGTTCAAGTCCGAAGGAAAAGACAGTTGTTGATATTAAGTTAGAATATTTCAATACTTCTTCTTCTAAATGTATTTTAGATTTGTTTAAAAAATTGGAAAGAATTAGCCAAAAAGGAACTGAAGTTCACGTAAATTGGTATTTTGAACAAGACGATGAAGACATGGAAGAAGCAGGTGAAGATTACCAAGCTATTATCAAACTTCCTTTTAAAATGATTGAAGTAGAAGAAATTTAATCATTCTTTTGATTAAAGTTGGCATTACGGGTGGAATAGGAGCAGGGAAGTCTCTGATTTGTTCAGTGCTTGAACGAATGGGCTATCTTGTTTTTTATTCAGACTTTGAGGCAAAAAAAATTATCTCTTCCAATTTACAAGTTAAATTAGAATTAATTGAGCTGTTTGGTGAGCATATTTATAAAAATGACCAATTAGATCGACCTTTATTAGCAAGTCTATTATTTTCTGATACTTCCTTATTAGGAAAAATGAATGCTATAATACATCCAAAAGTTAGAGAAGAATTTGAGAATTGGTCTGCTCTTCAAGATTCTCCCCTTGTTTTTAATGAGGCAGCCATTTTATTTGAAACGGGATCTTATAAAAATTTTGATGCCACAATTCTAGTTACTGCTCCCTTAGAAGTTCGCTTGAATCGTGTTATAAATAGAGATAACTCAACAAAAGAGGAGATTCAAAAAAGAATTGACAATCAATGGGCTGATGAACAGAAAGCTGTTTTAGCGACCTACATTATTCAAAATGATGGAGTTCAAAGTGTTTTAAATCAAATAGATAACGTATTGAATGAATTAGTTAAAAAGTGAGTTTAATTTAATTCTTCAAAATCATCAAATTTCGTATCGTTTTCGTTTGATTTAGTAGTATCATTTCCTCTTTGAGTAATAGGTTTTCCTGAGATAATTTGAGAAAAACCATTTAACATTTTGAAGAATAAATTAATGATAAAAATAAACCCAATCACTTTAAAAATAAAACCGAAAATTGGAGTATCCTCAATGTTTATGATGCTGTCGTGAAACCAAATAGAAACAGGGTTTTGGGTATATTGAGGGTAAAACATAAAGCCAATAAAAAATAAAATTGACATGACGATAACGGTAACTTCAGCTCTTAAATCAAATTTAACCTCTTGTTTTGGTAAACCATTAGCAACCATTTGAAACATTACCAGTTTATTTTGTTGATTTTGAAGTTTACCAATAAAATAAGTAAGTAGAATTAAAGCAGTAATAATAAGTTGGTTTGTATTTAATTCATTATCAAAACAAAAGATAGAAGTAACATCAACTAAAAAGAAATATTTAATTAGTTTAATAAAGTAATCTTCTCCTATACTTTTTGTAGATCCAGCTCTAAGTAAACTGTATCCGATTTGGAAAATTCCCCAAATAAATCCAAAGATTGCAAAAACTACTCCTAAACGAAAGATAAAATTGATTAATTCCATTTTGATATATTAATTGAAAACGAAAGTAATTCAAAAAGCTAATATTTCAATTAAATAGAAGGAAAAAAACAAAAAATCTTCTATTCTAAATCCTTTAAAAAAGTCGTATATTTGGCCAAAATATTTCTTAAAAATGATGATTAAAAAGTTTTTATTTTCGATTGTTACCATTTGCACTATAAGTATTTCTTCTTTTGCTGAAGAAGGAATGTTGATTCCATCGTTGATTTCGGCATTTGAGTCTGAAATGCAAGCAATGGGAATGAAGTTAACAGCAAAGGATATATATGATGTGAATCATTCGAGTATTAAAGATGCTATTATTCATTTTGGAGGTGGTTGTACGGCTGAGTTAGTTTCTTCTCAGGGATTAATTTTAACGAATCATCATTGTGGTTATTCTCAAATACAATCTCATTCATCATTAGAAAAAGATTATTTAAAATTTGGTTTTTGGGCTAAAAGTAAATCAGAAGAATTACCAAATGCAGGACTAACAGCGACAAGAATAGTAAGAATTGATGATGTTACTAAATCTGTTTTTTTTGGAGTAGACCCAAATGATGATGTGGCTAAACGTGCTGCAGCAATGAAGAAAAACATAGAACAATTATTAAAAGATGCAAAAGCGGGTAATCATTATGATGCTGAAATTAAACCCTTTAATTATGGGAATGATTTTTATTTATTGGTGAAAGAAACGTTTAAAGATGTTCGATTGGTAGGGACACCTCCAAATTCAATAGGGAAGTTTGGTGGAGATACCGATAATTGGGTTTGGCCAAGACATACTGGTGATTTCTCCGTTTTTAGAATTTATGCAGGAACGGATAACAAACCTGCTGAATATTCAAAAGATAATATACCTTATACTCCGATCCATTTTTTACCGATTTCTTTTGGAAATAGAAAAGTAGGTGATTTTACAATGGTTTATGGTTTTCCAGGAACGACAGAGCAACATTTGGTTTCTTCTCAAATTAAATACATCGTTGAAAAAGAACGTCCTGCTCGAATTTTAATGCGTGAAAAATCGTTGTCTGTAATCAATGCTGCTATGAGAGCTTCTGATGAGGTTCGAATTAAATATTCTGCTAAACAGGCGAGTATAGCAAATGCATACAAGAAATGGATAGGTCAAGTTGGTGGATTGAAAGAATTAGGCGGAGTAGAAGTCAAAAAGAAATACGAGGCTGATTATTTGGCGAAATCCTTGACAAAGCCAGAATGGAAGAAATATGGTGAGACAATTGGAGCAATGAATAAATTAGTTGAAGAAAATAGTCTTTCTGATTTTCAATATGGAATGGGTGTAGAGTATTTATATGTCGGACCGGAAGTTTTTGATTTAGCGGAAGCGATAAATGATTTAGTTGTTAATTATAAATCATTGGTAGAGAAAAAAGAATTACAAACTAAATTGGATGCTCTAAAAAAAGGATCAGAGGGATTCTTTAAAAATTACGATGCGAAAGTTGATAAAGGAATTTTTGAATTATTGACAGATGAATATATGAAACAAACGAATTCATCTGTAGGTGTTGATTATTCTTCAAAACAGCTTACGGATTTAATTTTCACAACTTCTATTTTAACGAATAAAGAACGTTATTTAGCCTTTTTAAATGGATTCAAAGAGAAGTCTTTAAAGAAATTAGAGAAAGATGCTGGATATGCTCATTGGAAAAAAATGGTGACAAATTTCCAAGAGAATGTATTGCCAAAAGCAAGAGCATTTAATGGGAAAATGAATGATTTGTTAAAGGTTTATGTTGAAGGTAAAATGGTCATGTTTCCGGATGCTCAACATTGGCCTGA
>CANCEQ010000147.1 GCA_947375085.1 Flavobacteriales bacterium | reverse complement strand
GTAACAGGATCAGAAATCGATCCTCGATCTGGTGAAAACTTTATGGACATTTGGATGTCTGAAATGGATAAAAAAGGACACTGGGGAGAACCAAAACTAATTTCAGGAATTGGTATAAACACCGAACACAATGAAGGATCTGCTTGTTTTGATAGTAGATTTAAAACAATGTTTTTTACAAGATGTCCTAATGAGAAAAAGAAAAATTTAGGATGTGAAATTTGGATGTCTGAATCAAAAGGAAAAGATGAATGGAGTGAACCTAAAAAATTACTTCTTACACCGAATGATTCGATAACTGTTGGACACCCTTGTGTTTCTGAAGATGGAAAATTTTTAATTTTTGTTTCTGATTTACCTGGTGGTTACGGTGGAAGAGATTTATGGTACTCAACATATGAGAGAAAAACTGACGCTTGGTCAATTCCAGTTAATATGGGACCTGAGATAAATACTGCTGGAAACGAAATGTTTCCAACATACGGTAAGAATGGAAAATTATACTTTGCTACAGATGGAATGCCAGGATTAGGTGGTTTGGATATTTTTGTGGCAAGTAAAGTAGAAGGAAAAAACGCTTGGGAAAATCCAAAAAATGTAGGTTATCCAATTAATTCAGAAAATAATGACTATTCATTAATTGAGTATACTGATAAAAAAGGATTTTTTACTTCTGAAAGAAAAAACAACAATGGAGGAAATGAATTTGATGCTGATATCTATTCATATGATTTACCTCCAAACACTTATGATTTAAGAGTAATTCTTAGTGAAGTAGGACAAAAACAAAATAGAATTGCTGATGTAAAAGTTTCTATAAAAGGACCTGATGCAAATAATTCTTGGGAAGGTTTTACAAATAAAGATGGTGTGATTTTTTGGGATAAAAAACCATCAGGTGACAGATATATTTCCGAAAATACTTCTTACACAATTTCAATTGAAAAAGCTGGTTACAAAGAAGATAAAAAAGGTGCACAATTTACAACACAAGGGTTAACTACGAATCAATCATTCATTATTGAAATGGCTTTATTACCGATAGTTACAAAACCTATTCGTTTACCTGAGGTTAATTATATTTTAGGAAAAGCAACACTTGTTGTAAACGAGACAATTAACTCTAAAGATTCATTAAATTTTGTATATGACTTATTAAATGAATATCCAGGAATGATTTTGGAATTAAGTTGTCATACAGATGCCAGAGGTAGTGATGCAGCAAATCAAACGTTATCAGAAGCAAGAGCTGTTGAATGTGTTAACTATTTAGTAAAAGAAAAAGGAATTGATCCTAGAAGAATTACAGCTGTAGGTAAAGGAGAAAAAGAACCTGCTACTTATACAGATCCAACAACAGGTGAAAAAATTGTTTTGACGGAAGCGTATATCAATCAATTCAAAACAACTGATGCGATTAAATTTGAAAAACTTCATCAAATAAATAGACGTGCTGAAGGAAAAGTATTATCAATGGATTTTGATCCTAATACTACTCCACCAGCAAATAAATAAGTAAAAACATTACCAAAAAAAAATGGCTACTCAAAAGAGTAGCCATTTTTTTTGGTATAATATCTAATTAAGAAATTTGAAATTTACAATACTTAATTACACTTCCTTTACTTGTAAATAATTTTTCATAATGTGTTTTAATATGGAAAATATCTTTAGTAACAGGGTCTAAATTTTCAGGTAATTCATTGTATAAATCCCAAGTCAATTCAAGTAATTTGTAATTCTCTTTAATTTCATTTTCAGTAAATTCAAAAAGTAAATCACTATCAGTTTTCATATGAATAATACCTCCTGGTTTTAAAAACTTTCTGTATCTATTAATAAAAGGAATTGAACTTAATCTTTTATTCGGTTTTTTAGGTTGGGGATCAGAGAATGTTAACCAAATTTCATCTATCTCATTTTCAGAAAAACAATCATTGATAAAGTCAATTTTAGTCCTTAAAAAAGCAACATTATTCATGTTGTTATCTAAAGCTTCAGTTGCGCCAATGTACATTCTATTTCCTTTAATATCGCATCCTATAAAATTTTTATTTGGAAAATGCTTAGCTAAACCAACTGAATACTCACCTTTACCACATCCAAGTTCCAAAACAATAGGATTATCATTATGGAAAAAATTTTTATTCCAATTTCCTTTTAAATGATATTCTTCCCCGATAACTGGTTCAAAAAAGTTAGGAAACTCTTTTACTGCTGCAAATCTTCTTAATTTATCTTTGCCCATAATTTAAAATATAAAGATATTCAATCAATCAGATTAATTGAATATCCAGTATGTTTTCTAATATTTACGACTTTACCCTCTTCAAAAATTAAATATTGTCCTTTTACTCCTTGCAATACCCCCTCAATAAGTGGCGTTTTATCAAAACTTAAACTTGTCACTTTGATAGGATAATTTATGACAGGATAATTTAAATTAATTACTTCATCATTTTCAGAAAAAAATCTTGTTAGATCTTTAGGCAATTGATCATGTAAATTCCATTTTTCATCAACTAAATTAATTGAATTATCTATTTCATTTTTTAACATTCTCTGCCAATTAGTTTTATCTGAAAAATAATTTTTTAAAGCAACTTCTAATACGCCAGCTTCATATCTATTAGGTGTTTCGGCTAAACGAATAGCTGAAGAGGCTCCTTGATCAATCCAACGTGTTGGAATTTGAGTCATTCTTGTTACTCCAACTTTAATTTTATCTGAAGCAGCTAAATAAACTACATGAGGTTGATTATGATTCTTTTCTTCCCACTCTACATTTCTCCCCTCTCCAAGGTGTGCTCTACATAATTCTGGTCTAATTGTACATTCAGTTGCTTCTGGAGCCGAAATAAAACATGAATAACAAAAACCTTCTCCAAATGTTTTTTTTATTTTAGTTGAACAACATTGACAAAAAACATCTCCATTCCAAAAAAATTTAACATGTTTTCCTATCAAATCATTCATATTAGTTTTAATTGATGAATTAAATATATATTGAATACCACCATTATCAATTGAAACCGTCATTTTATGAATACCTTTCATATTACTCTTTTTCGGGAAGTATATTCATTTTATCAGCGAAATGATAACAATAATCTCTTAAATCTTCACATATATTTGATTCGCCGGTAGCTTTTTCAAATGAATCTGCTAATGTCAGCAAAGTTTGATGAAAAAATTGTTTCATTTCGTCTATTGTCATATCTTTAGTCCACAAATCAATTCTCATCGTGTTATTTTCTTTGGGATCCCAGAGAGATAATAACATTGCTTTAGCATCTTCATTTTCAATATTACCATCAGTTGCAGTCCATTTCATTCCAATTGGTAAATTATTTTCATTTAAACCAACTTTTATTGAAATCTCGGATGTTTTTATAATTTTATCTTCTTCCATAATTAATCTTCTATTTCGTAATCTTGTAAAATTGTATTATAAGGTGTTTTAAGTAACTCATTTAAAGTAACATCATTTTTATTCATAAAATTTTGAACCATCCTCCATCCAATAAATTGACCTAATCGATCAGGACTTTCAGATGGTAATCCAGTAGTGAAAGGAGCCTCTTTTAAAAAATTAGATTCTATAAGCTCATTAATCTTAAAAAGATATTTTTGATCAACTAAAAATTTCCAAATTGAAAATTCATTTTTCAATGCCCAATCATAATCAGACTTAGTATATCTTATAATTATGTTTTTATTTTTATTAGGCAAAGATGCTTCAGTTAAATAGATAATTTTCCCCCATTTCACAATATTTTCAGCCAGGTTCCCCTCTTTTTCAGGCACATAATGTGTCATAATCCAGGAACATAAAGCATCTCTTACTAAAAAATCCGAATTCATGCTTTCTTTGATCCAATCATAAAAAGGTTCTGAAGGTAGGCTTTTGATTACATCGGTTTCTTTACCTAAATATCTTTCTAATCCTATTCCAATTTCATTTTCAGTACAAAAAGCATTTGATTGAAATAATGAATTCATAAAAACAACATTTTTAGGAATTTTTGATTTTTTAAAATGAAATTTTAAATGTTTTAATCCTTCAATTATTTCACTTTTATGTACTTGTAAATTAGAAAATTTTGAATGAATTCTTTTTTCAATTTTATCAATCGCTTGATCTTTTCTAAACTGATTAATACTATTTACAAAAGCTGTATCCGAAACGTTACCAATTTGCAAACAATAGCCAAGTTGATAATTATAAATATCAGTTATATTATTTTCTAATGTATGGTGATTAATAATTAAATCTGAATTAGATGTATTAACTAAAATAGAATCTAAATTCACAAATTCAGTGTCAATTATAACATCATCGATATCCACTTTTAATCGATCTCTTGAACATGATAATACTGAGAAACAAATAAGTGCAAAAAGTAAAAAGCTTTTAAGAGTCATTATTATTAATTAATATTGCACTCAAAAGTAATTAAAGGAACTGAATTTAATTACATAAATATCAATTTGAAACGATTTTTATATTATGAGTAAATTTTTAACAATTATTTTTATTTCATTGTTTTACTTTCAAAATTTTAGTCAAGAAGCTGCAAATAAAAAAATTCAAGCAGGCTTAATTGTTGGTACTGGATTAAATTTCACTAATCCAACAACAAAATTCATATCACGAGATGGCGTTGGAAATGATCTTACAGTAGGTATGAATTTCAATTATAATTATACGCCTACAATTGGTTTTTCAACAGGGATTGAATTTGATTTTGAAACAATTAAATTTAAAACTGATTCAAGTTTATATTATCTATACAATGATTCTGAAATTTTAACCAAAAGTCAATATTCTAACGATAATATATTCAATACTACAAACGGAAAAGTCTATAAAATTACAGATAGAAAAGAAAAACCAATTTATTTAACTATACCTACAATGCTATTGTTTCGAACAGAATTCATTGGGTATTTTAGATACTTTGGGAAATTTGGTTTAAGAAATAGTTTTTTACTTGGAAATACGATTTTTGATAATGGATTTGCAATATTAAATAATCCTTCATCGACAGCTATTCCACTTAAAAATGAAAACATGAAATCATCACATCGTGATTTAGCTTTATATAAAGGATCTATTGGAATAAGTGGTGGTACCGAATGGAATTTTACCGGCACAACTAGTCTAGTTTTTGAATTAGGTTATTATTATGGCTTTCTTAATATTAGTAGAAATTCTGCTCTTACAGGAGATGAAGAAAAAAACATGTCAGTAATAACTCAACTTGATAATTCAAATCATGCTTTAAAATATTCTTCACTACCTGCTAAGCAAAATCAATTATTACTAAAAATTTCAATTTTATTTTAAACATTAAATATTTTGGACACTTTAAAAATTTCAGAACATATAAAAAACTGGTTGACAGATTATTGTGATAAATCAAACATGTCAGGATTTATTATTGGAATTTCAGGAGGTATAGATTCTGCTCTTACATCTACTTTATGCGCATTAACAAATAAAAAAGTAATTGTACTGAGTATGCCAATCAGACAAACAAAATCAGAATTTGAACGCGCTAATAACCATATAAACCATTTAAAAGCAAACTTTAAAAATGTTGATTCAATTGAAATAGATTTAACAGAAAGCTTTTCAAAAATAGAAAACTCACTACCGAAAGAAGTACTTTCTAACCAACTAGCAATGGCTAATAGCCGATCTAGACTTAGAATGTTAACATTATATGCAATCGGTCAAACTCATAACTGTCTAGTTGCTGGCACAGGAAATAAAGTAGAAGATTTTGGTGTTGGTTTTTACACTAAATATGGTGATGGAGGAGTTGATATAAGTCCAATTGCAGATTTAACCAAAACACAAGTGTGGAAATTAGCAAAACAAATAGGTGTTTTAGAAGAAATAATAATTGCTAAACCTACAGACGGACTATTTGAAGATGGTAGAAGTGATGAAGATCAAATTGGTGCTTCTTATCCTGAACTTGAATGGGCAATGGAATTTAATGGAGATATTTCTAAATTAACGGAACGACAACAAATTGTCCTTAATATATATACTAAATTAAACACAATTAACCAACATAAAATGAATCCAATTCCAGTATGTAAAATCCCAACGGACTTAATAAGAGGGAATTAACTTAACAATCAAAAAGTAATAAAAAACTTATAGAGAGTCATTATGAAAATATTAAATTTTTTGGTGTTTATATTTTTAAATGTGTGTCTTTATTCTCAACAAAATTTTAATGAATATAAAACATTAACATCTAGAGGAGATATGCCTAATGATTTTTCTTCTTCTACTTCAGAGAAAATTAAAATTCAAATTGATAAAGGGGAGCATAAAAATCTTACAAAAGTTCAAGAAAAAATATTTTTAGAAAGTATTTATTATGGAATAGATCAATTATTGCATTCTGGAATGGTGGTTTATGGCGATGAAATTTCTGAATATATAACTAGAATAGCTGAAAAACTTTTAACAAATGAACAAGATTTATTTAAAAAATTACGTTTTTATACAATCAAATCAAATGAAGTAAATGCATTTTCTACAGATCAAGGAATTGTTTTTGTTACTACTGGATTAATTTCTCAGCTTTCAAATGAAGCTCAATTAGCATTTGTTATAGGCCATGAAATTGCACATTATAAAGAAAAACATGTGATTGAATCATTTGAATTTAGAAGCCGGAATTATCAAAATAATATTCGCCAAATGAGCGTTTACTCTAAGGATGTAGAAATTGAAGCTGATAAAATCGGTTTAAAATATTATTATGATGCTGGATATAGTAAAGAGGAATTAACTCCTACATTTGATGTGCTAATGTATTCCTATTTACCTTTTGATGAGATTGAATTTCCTAAATCTTATTTTAATAATGAACTTTTTTATATACCAGAATTTTATTACCCATCTAAAAAATACGAAATAAGAGCAATTGAAAATTACGACGATACCGAAAGCTCTCATCCAAATATAAAAAACAGAAAAGAACAAATTTCAAAGAATATTGTATCTTTTTTAAATTGGGGTAGCGATATATATAAGTTTGGAGAAGAAAAATTCAATTATATCAGAAATGTATCAAGATTTGAGAGTATAAGAACTGACATATTAGATGCTCAATATGCAAATGCACTTTATTCTATTTTTCTTTTAGAAAAAGAATTTAAAAATTCTTTTTATTTACAAAAGATGAAAGCTCATGCCTGGTTAGGAATAGCTCAATACAAAAACACGGGTAAAATAAATGAAACTGTTTTAAAAAATTCAGAATTAGAAGGTGAAATTGCAGCTCTACATTATTTAATAAAACACCTTAATAATGAAGCTATCATAACTCTTTCATTAAGAGAAATAAAAAACATTTTATTAATTTACTCAAATGACAATGAAATAATAGCTGTATGGAATAGAATACTAAAGTTAATTGCAAGTTCAAATAAATTTGATTTAGAGAAATATGCTAATATACCTTTTCAAAAAGCAGCAGACAACTTCACAAACAATCAAGAAAAAACAAAATCATCAATAAATAATGAAAATAAAATTGACGATAATCGAAATAAATATG
>CANCEQ010000146.1 GCA_947375085.1 Flavobacteriales bacterium | reverse complement strand
CTATGCAACACAGGGGAGAAATTATCAAAGAAGCTATATACCAAAGTGGATATAGTATTACCAAATTGGCAGAACGTTTGGGAAAAAGTAGAAGATGGATCTATCTTCAATTTGAAAACAGTAACGTTTCTTTGGATTTAATTATACAGATTGGAGAAATAATTCACCACGATTTTTCAAATGACTTTAAAGAATTGAAAAACAATTCAAAAGTTATCAATGATCCTAAAAATTCGTACAATGTTGATGATGTAGAATTTTGGAAGAATAAATACCTTACCTTGTTAGAAGAATATACGGAACTATTGAAAAAGGGGACTTCGAAAAGTTCAGTCTCCTAACTGAATAAAGTTGGAATTACTGCGCGATTATTTCAACTTATTGACTATCTTCATTTGAAAATTAGGAATAACCACTTATGAATTTAGAAATTGTACATCAAAAAATTTACGAAATAAGAGATATGAAAATTATGCTAGATTTTGATTTAGCATCTCTTTACGAAGTTGAAAATAGAGCTTTAAAACAAGCTGTTAAAAGAAATATTGAACGATTTCCCTCTGATTTTATGTTTGAACTAAATGAAGATGAAATTCAATTGTTGGTATCACAATTTGTGATACCATCTAAAAGTTATTTTGGTGGTGCTAAACCTTATGCTTTTACCGAACAAGGTGTTTCAATGTTAAGTGCTGTTTTAAAATCTAAAAAAGCAATCCTTGTAAGTGTCTCAATAATGAGAGCTTTTATTTCGGTTAAAAAATATTCTTCCAATTATAAAGAACTTTTCAATAAATTAAATGAAATTGAAATAAAAAACAACAAACAATTTGATGATGTTTTTGAAGCGATAAATTATTTATTAAAAAAAGATTCTCAACAAAAGCAAACAATCATAAAAAAGAAAATTGGCTATAAAAAAGAGGAATAACTATTCCTTATAATTATATAAAAAAGAATATTATTTATCATTGATATTTCAAAGTATAAAATCTAAATTTGCGACGTTTCTAATACTAATTATAGAACGTTTAAAATTATGGCTGAATTTACTTACCAAGATCCTTATACAATTGTAAAGGATAGCACGGAATACAGAAAAATCTCTTCTGATTATGTTAAAGTTGAAAAATTTGGAAATAGAGAAATCTTAACAGTTGATCCAAAAGCGTTGGAATTTATTGCTGAACAAGCACTTGCTGATGTTTCTTTCTACTTAAGAACTTCACATTTAGAAAAATTAAGAGCAATCCTTGAAGATCCTGAAGCTACTGATAATGACCGTTTTGTTGCTTACAACTTACTTCAAAATGCAGTTATTGCTGCTGAAGGACAATTACCTTCTTGTCAAGATACAGGAACGGCAATCGTTATGGCGAAAAAAGGAGAAGACGTTTACACAGGTGTAGTTGATGCTGAATATTTGTCAAAAGGAATTTTCAATACGTACCAAGAAAGAAATCTTCGTTATTCGCAAGTTGTTCCTTTGACAATGTTTGATGAGAAAAATTCAGGTTCTAACTTACCAGCTCAAATTGATATTTATGCGAAGAAAGGAAACTACTATGAATTCCTTTTCCTTGCGAAAGGTGGTGGTTCTGCTAATAAAACATTCTTATATCAAAAAACAAAATCGCTTTTAAATGATAAAAATTTAGAAGAGTTTGTAAGAGAAAAAATCAAAGATTTAGGAACTTCTGCTTGTCCTCCTTACCATTTAGCATTTGTTATTGGCGGGACTTCTGCTGAAGCAAATCTTTCTGCTGTGAAAAAAGCTTCTGCAGGTTATTTTGATGAATTACCTACTGAAGGAAATATGAACGGTCAAGCTTTCCGTGATTTAGAATGGGAAAAAAGAGTTCACTTAATCTGTCAAGAAAGTCTAATTGGTGCTCAATTTGGAGGGAAATATTTCACACACGATGTGAGAGTAATTCGTTTACCACGTCATGCTGCATCTTGTCCAGTTGGTTTAGGAGTTTCTTGTTCTGCTGATAGAAATATCAAAGCGAAAATAACGAAAGAAGGTATCTTTTTAGAGCAATTAGAGAAAAATCCAAGAAGATTATTACCTGAAGTTGCTCCTCATTTACAACCAGCAGTTGAGATTGATTTAGATCGTCCGATGGCGGAAGTTTTAGCTGAATTATCGAAATACCCAATTAAAACTCGTTTGAATTTAAGAGGAACGTTAATTGTTGCTAGAGATATGGCACACGCTAAAATTCAAGAAATTCTTGATTCAGGTAAACCAATGCCAGAATACTTCAAAAATCACCCAATTTATTATGCTGGTCCTGCTAAAACTCCTGAAGGTATGCCTTCTGGAAGTTTCGGTCCAACAACAGCTGGAAGAATGGATTCATACGTGGATAGTTTCCAAAGTGTTGGAGGAAGTATGATTATGCTTGCAAAAGGGAATCGTTCAAAAGATGTTACAAATGCGTGTAAAAAACACGGTGGTTTCTATCTAGGTTCAATTGGTGGACCAGCAGCTATTTTAGCGAAAGAAAACATTACTTCTGTCGAAGTAGTTGATTTTGAAGAAATGGGAATGGAAGCTGTTCGAAAAATTACAATTAAAAATTTCCCTGCATTCATCATTACAGATGACAAAGGAAATGATTTCTTTGAGAATTTATAATCATTAGATTCTACACACATATTTAGAGGATGTCCGAAAAGTCGAGACATCCTCTTTCTTTTTATAGAAGTTGGATTAAAAATTGTCAAAACGAGGCTTTCGAAGAGATAAAAAGCGCAGTTTACTTTTGTAAATGAGCATTTTTATATCGAGAATAACGAAGTATTGGCACTTTTTAGACAGCTTCTTTTTTTATACCTTTGATTCATAAAATAAAACTATGAGCAAACTATTATTACTAATCGGTATTTTATATTTCCAACCACTATTCGCAGGATTAGGAGACACTCTCAGCTCTACACCATTTCAACGTGTACTAATTACAACTGACCCAAGCAAAGGAGTCAATAAATTTACTCAATGGGGAAATTTTCCAAGTTTAGATATTAAGTATCGAAAAGTACTTTTAAATGTTACGTTTGAATGTCCCGATAGTTTACATTGCGGCGAATGGGATTATTCTGGAACTATCTCATTGAAAAATAGAGGAATAAAAAAAGAAGATTGGGAAATTGCTCGAATGATGACACCTTATGGTTGGTCGTTTCCATCCAATTGGAAATTTACTTGGCAAACTGACCTTACTGATTTTGGTCCATTTTTACACGATTCTATCGAAGTGGAATATGCTCATTATGGTTACGAAAACAATAAAGACAGAGGTTGGCTAGTAACATTTGATTTTCAATTCATTGAAGGAATCCCAGTTCAAGAAACGAAAGGAATTGAAAAATTATGGTCAGGTGATTTAAAATACGGAGATTCATTAACGAGTATTGAGTCTTATTTACAACCGATTACATTAAAAAATCCATACAAAGTAACCAACGGGAGATTGCGAATTATTCAAACTGGACATGGAATGGATAGCAAAGAAACCTGCGCAGAATTTTGCCCTAAACTTCGAAAAATCTACCATAATTCCGCTTTAATAGATCAACGAAAAGTCTGGAAAAAATGTGGTACAAACGCTTTATACCCTCAAGCTGGAACATGGATTTATGATCGAGCAAATTGGTGTCCTGGCTCTCTAGTTTCTCCCGAATCATTTGAATTAAATTTAGAAAATCAAACTGAATTTACTCTTAATATTGATATGGAGGAGTATCGAAACAACTTGAATAATCCTGCACACTATTCATTCTCCACTTTTGTCTTTCTACAAGATGAACCTTGGGCTAAAAACGATGTATCTATAGACCAAATCATCCAACCTAATTCAATAGATGAATTCGCTCGATTAAATCCAATATGTGCTAATCCTATCGTTCGAATTAAAAACAATGGTAAAAAAAATCTAAAAAATTTAATCATTAATTACGGATTAATAGGAGATAAAGAACTCATTTACAATTGGAAAGGAAATTTAAAATTCAATGATACAATAAGTATACAACTTCCTTCTTTTAATACTACTAAAACAAGTGCTTCTCGCTTTTTTGTAACACTTTCAAAACCAAACAATTCAAAAGACGAATATTCTTCTGATAATTCTTCTACAACACCATTTATTTTACCTGAAAAACTTCCGACTCGTTTTGTAATTGAAATTCAATCCAATGATTCGAGTAAATATTTAACCTATTCAATAAAAGACGCTGAAAGAAAAATAAAATTCGAAAGAAAATTAGGTGAATTCAAACCTGCAAAACTTTATCGAGATACAATTCAATTAAATGAAGATTGTTACGAGTTTTTATTTCAAGATACTTTAAACGTTGGATTGGATTTTTGGGCAATGCCTGAAGCTGGTTATGGATTTATCCGTTTCTTCGATATGAACGGAAATTTGATTAAAAATTACAAATCTGATTTTGGAAGTTTTGAATACTTGCAATTCATAACAACAAATGAAACAATATCGCCAATAAATGAAGAGTTTCCTTTGGCTACAATTTTTCCCCGATCTAATAACGGTAAATTTCATCTTGATTATTTAGGGGAAATTTCTGAAACTGTTACATTCAGAATTGAAGAACCTACAACAAAAGAAACTGTATATACGAATACATTAAACAACTTAAAATCAGGTTATCTTCCATTTGAAGTGTCAAATTTAAAAGAAGGTAGATATTACCTTTATATCAAAAATGGAAGCTCTGAAATTAAACGAAGTTTTAGAATCAGAAAGTAGATTTTTTAGTTAACTTTAAATGTGTTTTATTAAAGCACATTTAAAACAAAAGTTATGGTAAATCTAAAAAATATTCAAACAGAAATTGATGCTAGTTTTCTGTATAAATTACTAGCTGATAATGAATCGGATAAAAATGTACAGGATGTTTTTTACCAGATGAGTGAAATTGAAAAAAGTCACGCTATTGCTTTTATGACAAAAAATGGAATGGACATTTCTATTCTACCTCCTCCATCAGGAAGAGCCAAAACATTAAAAATAATCGGAAAGTATCTTGGTTACGACTACGTTTTAGGTGTTTTATTGGATACTGAAAAAAGCATTTCTACTTCTGTACTTTCTGCTCGTAAAAAAACAAATACAAATGTTTCAATTTCAGATACAGCACACGTAACGATTCTAAAAAATATTTTAAATAACAACACTTCTATTTCAGGTTCAAACCTAGCACGTTTTGAAAAAAGACACCGTTCTGTTGGAGGAAACACATTAAGAGCAGCAGTTCTAGGTGGAAACGACGGATTAGTTTCTAATTTCAGTTTAGTAATGGGTATCGCTGGAGCAACAAGTGGACAAAAAGAAGTGCTTCTAACTGGAATCGCTGGTTTATTAGCAGGTGCGCTTTCAATGGCTTTAGGTGAATGGATATCAGTAAAAAGCTCACAAGAATTGTATGAAAATCAAATGCAATTAGAGCTTGAAGAATTAGAAACAAATCCTGAAGGTGAGGAAAAAGAATTGGTCTTAATCTACATTTCAAAAGGAATCCCAAAAGAACAAGCGGAGAAAATGGCGAAAGACGTGATGTCAAATATCGATCACGCTCACGAAGTTTTAATAAAAGAAGAATTAGGTATCAATCCTGATGATTTAAAAGGTTCTGCTATGGAAGCAGCCATCACTTCTTTCTTTCTATTTGGAATTGGAGCAATATTGCCTGTCATTCCATTTTTCTTTCTTGCTGGTGCAAAAGCGATTATTTTAAGCACCATTTTAAGTGCTTTTGGTCTTTTCATTATTGGTGCAGCAATCACATTATTTACAGGGAAAAGTGTATGGTTTTCAGGATTTAGACAAGTATTGTTTGGATTAGTCGCTGCAGCTATTACCTTTGGAATTGGAAAATTAATTGGCGTTTCAATCGCAGGGTAGAATAAGGTTTAGATTGAGGTAAAGATTAATAAAGAACAATCAGAATATGACACACGAAGAAACAGCTGTAAAAGCAACGTATTTTAGTATAATTGGAAATACAACTCTTGCGATCGTTAAGGGACTTGCTGGTTACTTAGGCAATTCGTACGCGTTAATTGCGGATGCAATCGAGTCTACTACTGATATTTTCGCATCTATTCTCGTTCTGTTTGGATTAAAATATGCAAGTAGACCAGCAGATGAAAATCACCCGTATGGACATGGTAGAATTGAACCTTTGATTACTTTTTTGGTTGTAGGATTTCTAATTACTTCAGCGACTATTATTGCGTATGAAAGTATTCAAAATATTGGAACTCCTCATAGTTTACCTAGCCCATATGTTCTTTTAGTCTTACTTCCGATTATCGTTTGGAAAGAAATTTCATTTCAAATTGTAATTAAAAAAAGTAAGGAAACAAATAGTTCCTCTTTAAAAGCGGATGCTTGGCACCATAGAAGCGATGCGATTACTTCCATCGCGGCTTTAATTGGCATTTCTATTGCCCTAATTGGAGGAAAAGGATATGAATCAGCAGATGATTGGGCAGCACTTTTTGCTTCTGGTTTTATTTTATACAATAGTTATTTAATTTTCCGTCCTGCACTAGGCGAAATTATGGACGAACACAAATACGACGATCAAGTAGAAATGATTCGAAAAGTTTCTCACGAAGTTCCTGGAATTGTTGATACTGAAAAATGTTTTGTTCGTAAAGCTGGAATGAAATTTCACGTTGAACTTCACGCTCGCGTTGATGCAAACATTTCTGTTAAAGCAGGACACGAATTAGCTCATATTCTGAAAGATACGTTGAGAAGTGAAATACCTGAATTAGGACACGTTTTAATTCACATAGAACCTTTTGAATGAAAACAGTTCTTTCTATATGTTTAATACTCTTCACTTTTGGAATCATTTCATTTCAAAATGAACAACCAACGATTTCACATCTAGAATTACCTCAACCAAAAGAAAATGAACAAATAATTCATCATTTCGCTTACACCTTATCCTACAATGAATTACACGAACAAGCAAATTGGGTCGCTTATGAATTAACAAAAGAAGAGACAAACTCACAATTTGAAAGAACAAATAAGTTTTTAATTGACGAACAAATTAAAACCGGTTCAGCAATAAATGATGATTACCTAAAAAGTGGCTACGACAGAGGTCATTTAGCACCTGCAGGAGATATGGGGTGGTCAGAACAAGCGATGAAAGAATCATTTTACTACAGCAATATGTCTCCACAACTACCAAGCTTCAATCGAGGAATTTGGAAAAAAACAGAAGAGTTAACAAGAGAATGGGCTGTTGAAAACGAAAAACTATACATTGTTACTGGTCCAATTTTAACATCAAATTTACCTTCAATCGGACCAAATAAAGTTTCAATACCAAATTATTACTACAAAACCATTTTAGATTATACACATCCTTCGATTAAAGCCATCGCTTTCTTACTTCCCAATCAAACTTCATCTGAATCACTTCAAAAATATGTTGTTAACATTGACAGTATTGAAAAATTGACGGGATATGATTTTTATTACCAACTTCCTGATTCAATTGAAAATAACCTTGAAAAATCAATCGATGTAACCAATTGGAAATGGCAATCGGAAGTAATACATAACAATAACTCGAGCAAAAATCCTTCAACAGATGCACAACTTAAAACTTC
>CANCEQ010000145.1 GCA_947375085.1 Flavobacteriales bacterium | reverse complement strand
TCTCTAATTCCTGTATCTGAAATTCTTAATTCTCCAAATTGCTCTTGTAAACCTTCTAATGTTTGGTTTACTCCACCAATTTTACCTGCATCTTCACCAAAGATCAATGCTTCTGGATGATTTTCAAATAATTTTCTATAGTTCTCTCTTAAGATAATACGACCGTCTTCCATTACTGGTTCTGCATCATAAGTAGGAGGGACACTTTCAATTTTACTTACACTGTATTTTGATTCAGAATGAATATGAGAACTGTATCTCGATTTATTCATTTCCAATTCTTGTTGAATCCAATTAGCTAATGCATTTTTAGAAGCTGTATTTTCCTCACGAACCATTTTCAATACTTTTCTTGCAGCATTAAAAATCATTTTACGAATTGGTTCTTTTTCTTTTTCAAGAGTTTCAATTTCTTTGTTAATGAAAACACCGTTTGGACTCGTATGAGCCACCGATTTCATTAAAGAAACAGCCATTTCTAAATCGGCTTTGATTTCTCCTAAATAAGAAGCCCAAGCAGCATTTTTATTATCTCTAACTGTAACTTTCGCTTCTTGTTGAATCGCTTCTAATTCTTCCTCTGTACTTAAAACAAGTCCATCAGCATCGAAATTTAAAATCCATTCTTTGAATTTTGTAATACAATCGTATTCTGATTCCCAAGCTAAACGTTCAGCAGATTTATAACGTTCGTGTGATCCAGATGTAGAGTGACCTTGCGGTTGACCAACTTCTTTCACGTGAACTAAAACAGGAATATGTTCTTCTCTTGCAATCGCAACAGCTTTTTCATATGTCTCGCACAAATGAGCATAATCCCAACCTTTTGTCACGAAAATCTCATAACCCGGTTTTGTTTTTGTACGTTTCATTCCTGCTAATGCTTCAGAAATACTGTCTTTTGTTGTTTGATTGTGACGAGCAACAGAAATTCCGTAACCATCATCCCAAACCGACATTACCATTGGTACTTGAAGTACACCCGCAGCATTTATTGTTTCCCAAAATGGCCCTTCAGAAGTAGAAGCATCCCCAATCGTACCGAATGCTACTTCGTTACCATTGTTTGTGAACTTTTTAAATTCTTCTAATTGACTTAAAGTTGGGTGTTCTCTGTATACTTTTGAAGCTTGAGCTAAACCTAATAAACGAGGCATTTGACCAGCAGTTGGAGAAATATCAGAAGAACTATTTTTTTGAATCATCAAATTTTTCCATTCTCCGTTTTCATCCAAATTACGAGATGCATAATGTCCTCCCATTTGTCTTCCAGCAGAAAGTGGTTCTTCTTCCACGTTTGTGTGTCCGTAAAGTCCAGCGAAATATTGTTGTAAAGTTAATTGGTCGATAGCCATCATTAACGTTTGGTCACGGTAGTAACCTGAACGAAAATCTCCGTCTTGAAATTGTTTTGCTAATGCAATTTGAGCTAATTCTTTACCGTCTCCAAAAATTCCAAATTTTGCTTTCCCCGTCAAAACCTCACGACGTCCTAATAAGGAAGCCTCACGAGATTCACACGCTAAACGAAAATCTGCAATTACTTCTTGTTTGAAAGTATCAAAATCAACTGTTGATAATGTATCGTTAACTAATTCTTTAGACATAGCTATAATTTATGAGATGCAAAAGTAATGAATTTTGAAAAGATATGAAAGATTGGAAGCGGTATTGATTATTATTTTTGAACTATTTTAGTAAAATTGACATTTTTGACCAAAAAATAGCAATTTGATTTTTGACCTATCAAAAAACAGGCTTAAATTGAGTAATTTTAGCCAAGAATAATAAAATTGACAGATGGTTCTTTTGAACAAAGCTTTCGAAACGTATATTAACAGTTACACTTCTCAAAAAACGAGAGATAAAAGCGATGATTCTAAAGTCAAGGAATTAAGTATTACGGATACAGAAATTTCAGCAAAAGTTCAAGGTTCAAAAATCTATTTTGTTACGATTCAATACACGAAAGAGAAAGTTAAATCTTCTAAATGTACGTGTCCTTTTGAATTAGGTCCTGTTTGTAAACATGTTGTAAATGTTTTGCAACAGGCTGATTCAGAGCTTTCAAATTCGCTTTCAGAAGACGAAAAAGAAGTGTTAATTGAACGCAATTCAGAGGAGGAAGTATCAAACGATTATCATCCAACGGATTATGTTTTTCAAAATTTTTCATTTTCAGATTTAACCAACACGTTTATTTTAAAGAATAGTCTTGAATTTGCGAATGATGGAAAAAGGGGGTACTTCGATTTACAAGTTTTAAGTCTGAAGATTAATCAAGGTTCCTTCAAAGATTCGTATAGTTTTTACCAAACGTTACCTGTCCATATTCGAATAAACGAGGCGAATGATTTGATTCTATCGTGTGCCTGTAAGACACCGAAAAAGAAATTGTGCGAACATCAAGTTCAAATGATGTACAATTTGAAAGACAGAAAAGAAATCAGGGTGTTTTTTGATGAGGTCTTAAGAAAGGAAGTCCTCTATTCTAAAGCCTTGGACTATGGTCTTGAAAATGAGCCGTTTTTGGATGCGTATTTTCAATTGGAATTTTCGGGTAGAGAGTTAATTGTTACTCCAAAGATTAAAGAGATATTACCTGTTAATCAGCAGACGACTAAATTATTACAACAACATTTACTGCCAGTTCAGAAGGAATTTAAATTGGATAAAGTAGAATTGAAAGATTCTAAAAAAATCATGGTTTTTGGTCAACACCGCTATTACGACCATATTTACATTGAGTTAATGGAAGCCAAATTGACGAAAGAAGGTCAAATTAAAAATCCATTAGCAACTTTAAATCCAATAGATTATGTTTGGAAATCGGATGATAAAGATGAATTGAAATTTTATTCAGGATTGGTGAAATTTCAGAATAACACCGTTCGAAATAGTTCTGAATCAGATATTGAGGCTTTGAAAGCAATTGTTTTAAATCCTTTAAAAATAGATGCTTATTACCACGATTCTTCGGTTTCCGATTCATTAAAATCTACTTCAGTTGTTCCAGTGGAAATAAAATTGTTGGATACGGATTTAATTTTAACGGTCAATCAAAAAGATTCTTTTTACGAAGTAACTGGAAGGATAGATATTTTTGAAAAATCCTATGAGATTAGAGATTTAAAGTTGAAATTCAATTACTTTGTTTTAATCGGTAAAACGATGTATTTATTGGATAATCCAAATTACACCAGAGTAATTCATTTTTTCAAAAAGAACAATCAAACAATTTTAATTCACGAATCTAAATTCAAGGAATTTCAAGAAACGATTTTAGCGAATTTAGAACATAAAATAAAAATCAATTATTCGTATTTAAAACCGGCGACGAAAAAGCAAATCAAAGATTTTAGTGCTCAAAATACAAAAGAGAAATTAATCTATCTGTCAGATTCAGAGGATTATGTAATTATTTCACCAGTAGTAAAATACGGTTCGATTGAAGTACCTTTGTTCTCTAAAAAACAGGTTTATTCAACCGATGCAAAAGGAAATTCGTTTTTAATCGACCGTGATGATGATTTAGAAGTTCGATTGATGTCGATTTTGTTACGTCAACATCCTTATTTTGAGGACCAATTAGAGTTAGGCTATTTTTATGTGCACAAACAAGAGTTTTTAGAAGACGGTTGGTTTTACGATGTTTTCGAGAAATGGAGAGAAGAAGGAATTACTATTTTAGGATTTAGTAATTTAAAAAACAATAAGTTAAATGCATATAGAGCTTCCGTTTCGGTTTCTGTAAATAGTGGATTGGATTGGTTTGATACTTCACTTAAAGTTAAATTCGGGAATCAGGATGTTTCGTTAAAGCAACTTCAAAAATCGGTTAAAAACAGAACAAAATTTGTTGAATTAGGAGATGGAACGTTAGGAGTTCTTCCTGAAGAATGGATTGAAAAATTTTCGAAGTATTTTAGAGCAGGTGAAGTAGGGAAGGATACAATTAGAACTCCTAAAATGAACTTTTCAGAGATTTCAGAATTGTATGAAGACGAAGTTCTATCTAACGAAGCGAGAGATCAATTGGCTTTTTATAAATCGAAAATGGCTGATTTTAAATCAATTGAAGCAGTTTCTGTTCCTAAAGAATTAAAAGCGACTTTACGTGATTATCAGAAGGAAGGATTGAATTGGTTAAATTTCCTAGACGAATTTGAATTCGGAGGTTGTTTAGCAGATGATATGGGATTGGGTAAAACCATTCAAATTATAGCTTTTATTTTATCACAAAGAGAAAAAGGAAGAAAGAATACAAATCTAATTGTTGTTCCTACTTCATTGATTTTCAATTGGCAAGCGGAGGTGGAGAAATTTGCTCCATCGATAAAAATTCATACAATTTATGGTACAGATCGAATTAAAAACACGAACGATTTCGACCAATATGAGATTATTTTAACATCGTACGGAACGTTATTGTCAGATATTCGTTTTTTGAAAGAATACCATTTTAATTACATCTTTTTGGATGAATCTCAAGCGATTAAAAATCCTGAATCGCAACGTTATAAATCTGTTCGTTTATTAAAATCAAGAAATAAAGTTGTTTTAACAGGAACACCTATTGAAAATAATACCTTTGATTTGTACGGACAATTTTCATTTGCTTGTCCAGGTTTATTGGGTAATAAACAAGCTTTTCAAGATCATTATTCTGCACCAATTGATAAATTTAAAGATACCCGAAGAGCAATTGAACTTCAGAAAAAAATCAATCCATTTTTATTAAGAAGAACCAAAGCACAAGTAGCAAAAGAATTACCAGATAAAACCGAAATGGTGATTTATTGTGAAATGGGCGAGGAGCAAAGAAGTGTGTACGATTCTTACAAACAAGAGTTTAGAGAATTTTTAATGGCTTCAAGCGGTGAAAAAAAGTACATGGATACAATGTATATGCTTGCTGGATTGACAAAGTTGAGACAAATTTGCGATTCTCCAGCCTTAATCAATGATCAAGAATATTACGGGAATGCTTCAGCTAAGATTGAAGTATTAATGGAAGAAATTACCACTAAAGCTCCGTATCATAAAATGATTGTGTTTTCACAATTTGTTTCTATGTTGGATTTAATAAAAGTAGAGTTAGAAAAAACAAATATCCCTTTTGAATATTTAACCGGTCAGACTAAAAATAGATCTTCTAAAGTGGAAGAATTTCAGTCGAATTCGGATGTTAGGGTCTTTTTAATCAGTTTAAAAGCAGGAGGGACAGGATTGAATTTAACAGAGGCAGACTATGTTTATTTAGTTGACCCGTGGTGGAATCCAGCTGTTGAAAATCAAGCAATTGATAGATGTTACCGAATTGGTCAAAAGAAAAATGTAGTAGCTGTTCGATTGATTTGCCCGGATACGATCGAAGAAAAGATAATGAAATTACAAGAGTCGAAAAAAGAATTGGTCAACGACTTAATTAAAACAGACGCATCCATTTTAAAATCCCTATCAAAAGAAGATTTAATAGGATTCTTTGATTGAAATTTTTTAACACAGAGTTTCTTGGAGTAATGCACAGAGTCGCACCGAGTTTTATTTGCTTCTGTAATAAAAAAACTCCGTGGTCCTCTGTGATATAATCTGTAACCCTCTGTGGTAAAAAAAACTACTCTGTGGTTAAAATACACTTTTTACATAATTCCCCTCCAAAATCCAAAAATTCTCAGTTTCTTTACAAATTCATAATGCATTACGTAATAATCGACATAGAGACAACAGGAGGTAGCCCCAAAAGCTCCAAGATAACGGAAATCGCTATGTTTAAACACGATGGTAATGAAATTATCGATCAGTACGAAACGCTGATTGATCCCGAAATGCCAATACCAGAATTCATTGTTAATTTGACAGGAATTAGTGATAAAATGGTAAAGGATGCTCCTAAGTTTTTTGAAGTAGCTAAGAAAATAGTTGAATTTACAGAAGGATGTGTTTTTGTAGCACATAATGTCAATTTTGACTACGGAATTGTGCGTCAAGAGTTTAGAAAATTAGGATTTGATTATCGTAGACAACATTTGTGTACTGTAAATGCATCAAGAAAAATTTTACCAGGATTAGAATCATACAGTTTAGGGAAATTATCAAGAAATTTAGGAATCGAATTAGTTGGTCGACATAGAGCAGGTGGAGATGCATTTGCTACTGCTAAATTGTTTACGATTCTTAAAAAGACAGATGCTTCAGAATTAGATAATTTTGTTGTTGAAGATTTAAATCCACGAATTTTTCATCCAAATTTAGATATTGCTGAATTAGACGAGATTCCAGATAAAACGGGAGTGTATAAGTTTTACAATGAATTCAACGCATTGATTTTTGTTGGACGAAGTAAATACATTCGTAGAAGAATTGAGCAGCACCTTAAAAATTCAAAATCGGTTAAAGGAGCAAAATTAATAAAGGAAATTACGAGAATTGAATATGAGATTACAGGTTCTGAGTTTATCTCTCATTTAATCGAAATCAATTTAATTAAAAAGTACAGTCCAGCTCATAATCCTCCGTTGAAGAAAAACAGATTTTCTCACGGTGTTTATGGGTATTTTGATGATAGAGGATACCAACGTTTTTTCATTGGACTGACATCTAAATTTATGGATGCTCCGATTGTAGGATTTAATTCAAAAAATGACGCTACCACTTTTCTTTTAAACAAAGTAGAGGAGTTTGAATTGTGTCAAAAACTAGCTGATTTATACCCTTCTAATTCATCTTGCTTTCAATATACTGTCAACGAATGTAAAGGCGCTTGTATACAACAAGAATCGTTCGAATTCTACAATTTGAGAGCAAAAGACATGATACAAAACATAACTTCAAACAAAGAAAGTTATTACATCATAGAAAGCGGAAGACAAAAAGGGGAGAAGAGTATTCTTCTCGTCGAAGATGGAACATTGGTAGGTTATGGTTATGTACCATTCCACGCTCAATTTACACCAGTAGAAAAATGGAAACATCTAATCGATAAAGTCATTGATGGTGAAGATGTAGATACTTTATTGATTCAATACATTCGAAGCAATCCTGCTTTAAATATTGTGAAGTATTAAGGATTAATAGTATTTGAGGATTTCAATCTCACTTAAATTTAATCAAAACCTTTCTTTATAATTGCATCGCAGTTTCCTTCTCTATCTAAAAATAACTTTTGTTTTTCTTTTGATGCTTCCTTTTGTAACTTTTCACTTCGTGGCTGCTTCGCGGTGTGATAAGATTTCTGGTCACTATTTCTAAAAAAAGTAACAACATATAATAACTAAAAAAGCCTGATTGAAAAAATCAACCAGGCTTTCATATTAAGTTTTAAGAAATCTTATCTTTTCAATTTCTTAGAGAAGTCAATTAAGATTGGTGTAGCAACACATAAAGAAGAATATGTACCGATAACAACACCAACTAACATCGCGAATAAGAAACCTTTAATCGCAGCACCACCGAAGATGAACATGATCAATACAACAACGAATAAAATCATAGAAGTATTGAATGTACGACTTAACGTAGTGTTCAACGATTTGTTTACAATGTCATTTTGGTTTTCACTTTCGTTACTGTTGTGTAAGTTCTCACGAATACGGTCAAATACAATTACCGTATCATTCATAGAGTAACCGATAACAGTTAAGATTGCTGCGATAAACGCTTGGTTTACATC
>CANCEQ010000144.1 GCA_947375085.1 Flavobacteriales bacterium | reverse complement strand
CTATGAATAGTGACTTCTAGTTTCCCTTTACCACTCATTGCATCCACCGCATTTTTACAGATGTTTTCAACTACCCATTCCATTAATGGACCGTTGTGATTTGTTGAAATTTCTTCACCCGGCATTAATTCAATTGAAACTTTATCGGAAACTCTTGGCCGTAAATAAGAAAGTACATTCTTAACTGTTTGAGTTAAATCTTTGTCATCTAATTTAGGGATAGAACCAATTTTTGAAAAACGATCTGTCACCTTATCTAAACGGACAACATCTTTCATCATTTCACTCGTTATCATTGGATCAACCTCCTGCGATTCTAATAATTGAATCCAAGCCATTAAAGAAGAAAGTGGAGTTCCTAATTGATGCGCAGTTTCTTTTGCCATTCCAGCCCAAACTTGATTTTGTTCTGCTTTTCTAAAGGTGCTGAAAATGATGTAACCGATTAAAACGAAAAGTCCAATAATCCCAAATTGGATATAGGGAAAGTATTTTAATTGCTTTAATTCGGGACTCTCATCAAAATAGAGAATACTTTTTTGTCCATTTTGAAAGTCAATTACAATGGGTTGATTATTAATCTTTAAACCTGCAATCGTTTTTTCTAATTGAACAGAATCTAACTTTTCTTTGGGTAAATTACTTCCAATGATTTGATTGGTCAGAGAGTCTATTAGCAAAACCGGAATTAACCCTTGATTATCAATTAATTCCTGATTAAACGCATTAATTAAAGCATCTCTTTCAGCTTCTAATTTTACAATTCCTTTGGAGTCATTATAGACGTATGTCATAAACAATCCCTTATAGACTTCAATTGTAAATGCATTCTGTTTTGCTTTCCAAACATCTGAAAGTTGAACCAACGAATCTTCAAAACGTTTCATTAATTCTTCTTTGGAAACTGTTGGATATTTTAATCGAATGTTACTCGTATCGAAATCGATATTATTATATGCCGAAATGGTTTTTTCAGCATCTAATACAATGACAGGAATATCTTTGTTTTCGTTGATTATTTTTAGTGGAAAAGTATAATCTGGAATTACATCTAAAGGTGTTTCTTTCGAAAGTTCTTTTGTTGCATCCAACCAAACTTCCATTTTATTTCTTTCTAAATGACGCAATTGTGTAAAAGCCCCATTTGTCAATTGAACCAATTCAATTTTTTTCTTTATCGCGTCTGCCCATTGTTTAGCACGCTCCTTTTCTCGTTCAGAAACCCCTTTTACGATGGTGTTAGAAATGAATAAAGAAATCCCTACTAACAATATCGCTATTATTAGTAGGGCAATTTTCCATTTTTGCTTATTCGAATAAAGATTCATTTTCTCAATTATAATACGAATTAACGTATTTTAATTGGAATTATTCTTCTTCGTGTTCTTCTTCTTGAATTTTTGCTCCTTTACGAATTTCTGTGTGTATAATTTCACCTCCTGAAGTTCCAACTTCACGACCTTTAATTACCACTATAATCGCAAAAAACAATACAACTATTGCAATCCATTTTGCAAATTGTTTTTGTTTCCAACTCGCCCAAATTCCTACTAGAGAAATCAAACCTAAAAGATAATTTAGCAAGGCGAATCCTTCCGCTTTTTCTTCGTGTTCGTGAATCAAATGTTCTGTTACTCCAGGTAATCCTTCAGCAACTTCTTCTGCTCCTTCTCCTGTTGCAAATGCAGGCATTGTACAAATTGCTGCTACTACGAATAGAAAATAAGACACTCTTTTAATCACTTCTGATTTCAAGATAAATCCTGCGATTAATACTACCACTGCAGCAATCGGAATGATAATTGGCAAATGGTTTACTACTAAATGTAAATGTGCGTCGTTCATTTTGTTTATATTTAATTGGTTTATATTTATTCATTAAACGCGATGAATCGCGTTTCTACGGAGGAATAATGAATTATTCCTCCGTATTTTTTAATTTCATTAATAATGAATAGGCACCTTTTAAAACAACTGGTTGATTCGTTAATTTTCCACTATTTGTTATTTCAACATACCCATTTTCTTTTGCACCTGTAGTCACTTTAATCATTTCAAAATGGTTTTTCTTTAACTCAACAAACACATATTCAAAATTTCCAAATCGAACCAATGCTTCTTCTGGTACAGTTACTGCGTTTACGTTTTTCAATTCAATTTCAGCATTCATATACATTCCAGGAACTAAACTTTTGTCGTAGTTTTTAAAATGACAGTGAACTTCTGTATTTTTCTCCAATGTTAAAGAATGTCCTATCAACAATATCTCACAAGGATATTTTGTATCCGGTTCATTGTTGTTATACGCAAACAATTTTTGACCGATTTTAAGTTTTGGTAAATCTTTTTCGTAAACAGATAAATTTAGATGAATATCAGAAACATTTACCAATTCAAATAACACTTCACTAGGCGTTAAATATTTACCAATATTTGCATTTACTTTGGCTACATACCCGTCGATTGGTGAATTGATAGATACGCGTTTAGATATTTTAGACTCATCCAAACGATCAGGATTTATTCCAATAATTTGCAAATTTTGATCTAAAGCTTTTAAATTAATTCTAGCATTCTTAAATTCTGCTTCAGCTTGTTGAAATACTTTATCACTTGCTGCTTTACTTGCATTCAATTCTTTTTGACGAAAATATTCAGCTTCAACAGTTTTCAATTTTACTTTTGCTAACAAATAATTTTGTTGAAGTTGAATGTATTGTTGATCTTCTAAAATCGCTATTACTTGACCTTTACGTACCATCATACCAGGTAATAATTCAGTCGATTTTAAATATCCACCCATAGGAATACTAATTGAAACCAAATTTTGAGGTGGCACTTCAATTTTTCCGTTCAATTTTAAAATATCAGAAATTTCTTTTGATTCTGGCGTTCCTAAAATTATTCCCGCATTTTGAAATTGAGCATCTGTAACAGATACCTTCATCGATTCAACAGCAGGTGCTGCAGTTGTACTTTCTACTTTTGTTTCTTTTGAACCACATCCTATGAACATTAGGACTATTGGAATTATAAATATATTTTTCATTTCTTTTATATTATTTTTTAAATTTCATTTTCAAATCGTTGGTACATATTTTATGAAATGGCATGCCATTTTCCTACGACATTGGTTTTCGGAAACAACCTAAAACCTAACACCCAAAACCAAATCATTAATAAGCATTCAACAAATAAATCAATTGAATTGTATTCTCATTCAATTTCAATATTGCATCTTGGTAGTTACTCTGAACAGCAATACTCTGATTTACCAACATTGCCCATTCTAAATAACTTATATCCCCATTTAAAAATTGTTTTTGAGCAGTTTCAAAAATTAATTTTCCATTTGGAAGTGCAACTTGTTCTAATTCATTTACGATTTTCTGTTGAGATTCAAATTGATTAACAGCATTATCAAATTGATATTCAATCACTTGTTTCTCTACCTCTAATGAATTTACTGCAGTTTGAGCAGCAATTTTAGAAGATTCAATTACTTGTCTTTGTTTAGTGAAAATCGGAATACCAACTCCCAATTGTGCATTGTTAAATCTGCTTGAATAAGTGTAATCTTTATTATCGGAACCCGTACCATACATCGTTCCCGAACTTACACCTATAAATAATGATGGATGCATTTTTGCCTTTTCTAACTTAATAGAAGACATCGCAATTTGAATATTCGCATCCAACATTTGTAAACTAGGATGTTTCAAAACCAATGACTTATCAATCTGACCATTCATTTTAATTTTAAAATCAGACACAACTGGTTTAATCGGCTCTGAACTATTCAATAACGTTTGAAAATACCTTAATTCAGAAGACAAATCGGCCGTTAACTGCATTAATTGATTACTAATTTGAATTCGCTGATTCTCTATAGTCGATTTCTCTAATATATTTGTTTCACCGTATTTAATTCTCAAATTAATTCGCTCTAAATAAGTAGAATAAATGCTGTCGATTTCTAAAAGCAATTGTTTTTTATTTTCAAGACTTACCAAATTATAATAAACCTGAGAAACTTTTCTTTTTAAATCTGCTGTTCGTAAACTAACATTCAACTCACTTTTTTTCCATTCTTCGGTATAGACTTTTTTACGATTAACATAAACCGTTGGGAACTCTATGCTTTGAGAAAGATTAACACGATTATCATAATAAATACTATTTAATCGACCGTATTCACCTTGAACCATCATTTGAGGTAAAGCAGAAGCTGTTTTAATGAATTGCTTTTGATATTCAGATTTTAATTGTTCATTTTTTAAACTTAAATTATTTTCAACTGCCATATCAATTGCTGATTGAAATGATATAGGTGTTTGAGAAATACCGTTAAAAGAAATGAACAGGAAAATCATCACAGTAGAAGCACCTGCTTTTATTTTTTTATTTTGAGTTATTTTACTGAAAATAACGTATAAAATAGGTAAAACAAAAAGTGTTAAAAAAGTAGCTAAAAGTAAACCTCCAATTACAACCGATGCTAATGGTCTTTGAACTTCAGCACCAGCACCGTGACTCATTGCCATTGGTAAGAACCCTAAAGAAGCAACAAAAGCAGTCATCAAAACAGGTCTCATTCTTATTTTAGTTCCTATCAATACAACTTCCTTTAAATCGGTCATTCCTTCTTTTCTTAATCGATTAAATTCAGCTACCAATACAATTCCATTCAGAACAGCAACACCAAAAAGAGCTATAAAACCAACACCTGCACTAATACTAAAAGGTAATCCTAATATATACAATGCGAAAATACCTCCGATTGCAGATAAAGGAATAGCTGAAAAGATTAATAATCCTTGTTGAACAGAGTTAAAGGCAAAATAAAGTAAAAAGAAAATCATTAATAAAGCTAAAGGCACTGCAATTGACAATCTTGTTTTTGCTTCTTCTAAATTTTTGAAAGAACCTCCATACTCAACTGTGTAACCAGCAGGAAGTTTTATTTTATCTTCTACTTTTTTACCTAACTCTTGCATCAAACTTTGAACATCTCTACCTCTTGCATTAAATCCTACAACGATTCTTCGTTTCGTATTCTCTCTTTGAATTTGATTCGGACCTTCTACGATTTGAACTTTCGCTAAAGTACTTAAAGGAACTTGAGTACCATTAGGTGTTGGGATTAATAGATTTTGCACATCTGACAAATCTTTTCGTCCTTCTTTTTCCATTCTAACAACTAGGTCAAATCGTTTTTCACCTTCATAAACCAAACCTGCTGTTTGACCTGAAAAAGCCGTGTTAATCGTACTATTAACTGCATTGATAGTCAACCCATATTGAGAAATAACTGGTCGATTGTATTCAATTACAATTTGAGGCATACCTGTTACCGGTTCTACATATAAATCTTCTGCACAATCAATTTTTTGAATAATACCCCCAAATTCTGCTGCATATTTTGCTAAAGTATCTAAATTTTCTCCGTATATTTTACAAACAATATCTTGTCTGGCACCAGTCATTAATTCATTAAAACGCATTTGAACAGGATACTGAAAACCAAAAGTTACTCCAGGAATTACTTCTAATTCTTTTTTCATTTTTTCAGCAAGTTCATTAAACGTTTTTGCAGAAGTCCATTCTTTCTTATCTTTTAGAATCACCATTAAATCAGTAGCTTCCATAGGCATTGGGTCAGTCGGAATTTCTCCACTTCCTGTTTTACCAACTACTTTAATTACTTCAGGAAATTTATTCAAAAGTACTTTTTCAGCTTTCAAACAAGTCGCCATAGAACCTTCCAAACTTGTACCTGTTAACACCCTAGTTTCTACTGCAAAATCTCCTTCTTCTAAAGCAGGAATAAACTCCCCTCCTAACGTAGTCATTGTAATTATTGACAAAATAAATAGCGAAATAACAGAAACAATGATTGCTTTTGGATGTTTTAAAGCGTTACCTAATGTTTTTTGATAGAAGCGTTCTAGCTTGCCAATAATTTTATCTGAAAGTGTTTCTTTTACGGCTGTTTTTTTAGATAAAATCAAAGCACTCATCATTGGAATATACGTCAATGATAAAATAAACGCCCCTACTAAAGCAAATGCAACTGTTTGAGCCATAGGTTTAAACATCTTTCCTTCAATACCTTGTAAAGTGAAAATCGGAAGATAAACAACCAAAATTACAATCTGACCGAATACAGCACTGTTCATCATTTTACTTGCAGAAGATTTAACAATCCCGTCCATATCATTTTGAGTATATAAACTTTGATTGCTTGTCTTTTTATTATGACTTAAAAGATGCATTGTAGCTTCGACAATAATAACGGCTCCATCGATTATTAAACCAAAATCCAATGCGCCTAAACTCATTAAATTTCCACTCACTCCGAATAAATTCATCATTATTATCGCAAATAACATCGCTAATGGGATCACACTTGCCACCAATAAACCAGCACGAATGTTTCCTAAAAAAATCACCAAAATGAAAATTACAATTAAGGCTCCCTCTAGCAGGTTACTCTCAACGGTATGAATTGAGTTATTCACCATTTTGGTTCGATCTAAAAACGGTTCAATCTCAACTCCTTCTGGCAACGTTTTTTGAATTTCAGCGATTTTAATTTTTACATCTTTAATCACTTGAGAACTATTCCCTCCTTTTACCATCATTACAATTGCTCCAGCTACTTCACCTTCCCCATTGTAAGTTAAACCACCAAAGCGAATTGCATTTCCAATTTTAACCTCGGCAACATCTTTAATAAATAGAGGCACTCCCGCTTTAGTCGATTTTATAGAAATAGATTCTATGTCTTTTTTCGTTCCTAAAAGTCCCTCGGTTCTAATAAATAATACACTTGATTGTTTTTCTATATATGCACCTCCAGTATTTTGATTGTTTTTTTCTAAAGCAGTAAAAACATCGTCAATAGTTAACCCAAATGAATTTAATTTATTAGGATTAATGGCAATTTCATATTGTTTTAACTTCCCTCCAAAACTACTTACATCTGCTATTCCTTCAACACGAAGTAAATCTCTTCTAACAATCCAATCTTGAATTGTGCGGAGTTCAGTGTCATCGTATTTACCTTCGTAACCTTTTTTAGCTTTTACAACATATTGATAAATCTCACCTAAACCTGTAGTAATTGGTCCTAAACTAGGAGTTCCAACACCTTTCGGAATTTGATCTTTCACGTTTTGAAGTCGCTCTTGAACTTGTTGCCTCGCCCAATAAACATCAGTTTCATCATTGAAAATCAAAGAAACAACCGATAACCCAAAACGAGAAAAACTTCTTAATTGAATTAAACCTGGGATATTACTATTCGCTTGTTCAACAGGAAAGGTCACCAAACGTTCAATGTCTGTTGCCCCTAAAGATGGTGCAGTTGTAATAATTTGAACCTGATTGTTAGTGATGTCAGGAACAGCATCAATTGGAAGTTTAGTAACTTCATAACTTCCATATCCGATTAAAAAAAGGATAAAAAGTCCAATAATTAGTTTCTGCTTTACAGAAAACGCTATAATCTTATTTAACATAAAAAATGAATTTAATGAAACGATCGAATTCGTTAAAATTTGAAGTCTTACACTTCAATTTGTCTCATTAAGAAATTTGAGGAGGCTGCCAGATCGTTGACAAATAGGATGATTTCATCAAAGAATGCGCATTATAAAAATTCTTATTCTCTTGATTATCAAATGTACGAACAATAGATATGAAAATTTGATTTGTCGGTATAACAGTAGG
>CANCEQ010000143.1 GCA_947375085.1 Flavobacteriales bacterium | reverse complement strand
TACTGTAAAGTTAAGATTTTTTTGTTGTTTCTATAGATTTCAAATAAATGGAATTTGAGTAGAAACAACTTAAACACTTTTCAATCAAAATTTAAAATATTTAATAACAAGATTTTTTTACAAAAAACCACCTCAACTGCAAAGCAGTTCTTCTCCTCATTCTAAAAACTTTTGTATTCTTTTCACTTCGTGGCTGCTTCGCGGTGATGCTTTCTTTTATGCAAATACTGCTATGCAGTATCTTTTGTGTTAAAAAAATACAGCACTAATTAAATGGAATTCTATCTTTGAGAATTGAAAACAAATTTGACTTAATTAACGAATTTTAAATACATAAAAACTCTATGAAAAACGTACTTATCGTTCATGCTCATCCTGAAGCTAAATCTTTCTGTTCCAGTTTGAAAAATACAGCAAAAGAACATTTTACAAATCTTGGTTATTCGGTTACAGAAAATGATTTGTATGCAATGAATTTCAATCCAGTTGGAGATGCAAACGATTTCACGCAACTAGCAAATAACGATTATTTCAAATACCAAACAGAGCAATTAAATGCCGCGCAAAACAATCTTTTTTCTTCTGAAATTCAAGTGGAAATCGATAAATTACTTCAATGTGACATTTTAATTTTGAATTTCCCGCTTTGGTGGTTTGGTTTGCCCGCCATTTTAAAAGGTTGGATTGACCGTGTTTTCGCAATGGGAGTAGTTTACGGAGGCGGAAAAGGTGTCTATGAAAATGGTATCTTCAAAAATAAAAAAGCCTTTTTAACCCTCACAACTGGCGGACCAGAAATAGCTTACAACGGAGGGAAGAATGGAAATTTAGACACCATTTTATTCCCAATCAATCATGGCATGCTTTATTTTACTGGTATGCAAGTTTTACCTCCTTATATCTCCTACTCTCCTGCTCGATTAAGTAAAGAAGAACTTGAAAGTGAATTAGGGAAGTATAAGAATTATCTTGAGGGGATTGAGTCGTTGACTAGTATTTATTAATATTTATAACGTTTATATTTAGGTTATAAGCCATTTTAGGACGACACAACAACAATGGAAACAAATTTTATTTTAGGCCTTTTTGGACATTCAATTTATCATCCTGACCTAGACAAGGCATTGAATGATTTTGATGCTATTTGTAAAGACAAATCTAAATTAGAACGTTACGACTCAATTAAAAGTAAATCGACAGGCGTGACATTTACCTTTTGGTTTAAAGATTTTTACGACTATTCTATTGAAACACCCAAAAGTACCTACCGACCAGAAAATGAAGATGAAGTTATTTTATACGAAATGACATTCACCTATAAGAAAGGTTCTAATATTATCTTGCCATTTGGACTAAACTACGGTGACCACTCAGATTCTGTAACAAATAAAATTGGTGTTAAGCCATTCAGCAAAAGTAAAAATTACGACAATGAACATACTTGGACTTATTACAATGACAAGTTTGAAATTATGCCTGTATTTGACGACAAATTAAATTTAATGTGGCTAAGAATTTGGGCTCTTCAGAAATCAGACAAAAAGAAAATTGAACTCAAAGAAAATCTTAAACAACAGAATAAAAACATTTCAATTGCACATATTGACAAAATAGTAGAACTTAAAAAATCAAAGCCAACCTCAAATTGGCGTCACAGACTAAACGATGGAGATTCAATTTTTAATGACAGTAATATTCTCGAATCAGAAACTATTCTCGACAGCTTTATTGACAATCTAACAATCGCAACAAAGTCAAAAAAAGCGTCATCAATTTATACGAACGCAAAAAAGGTAACAGAAAGTTTTAACAAAGTAAATCAAAAACATAACGACTTTATTGACACAATGGAACGTGAAGAATTAGTTAAGTTTATTGAAAATGCAATTAAATTAACCGGCTTCAAAATAGACAGCGGAGTTGACATAACAGAAGACTGGCGACAATGGTAAACGAAAGACTACGAAAAACGGTTTATAACAGGGGTTTTGCAAAAGTGGGGCATTAGTGCTAAATTTGAGCATTGGAATTCTATTGAGCATTTGTGCTTCTAAACCGAAAACCGTTAACAATCCGAAAAATGAAACCCGAAAAAACATTATCAAATCCAAACTTCTCCAACAATAAACTTAAAATTGTCAAAGAATTAGTTTTTGATAAATGTGGCTTCAATTTAACAAACTTACATCACAGCAAAGAAAGTCTTGAATATGCAGCCTGTTCATTTCAACTAAACGGAAAGTCAATTCAATTTCGTTCATCTAAAATTACACCTACTAAAACAGGTCAATTTGTTACCATTTGGAAAAGAAATAATGATGGAATAACTGAACCTTTTGATACTTCAGACGACATTGATTTCCTAATTATCACTTCAAAAAGTGGCTACAACTTTGGTTTATTTATTTTTCCTAAACCCGTTTTGATTGAAAATGGAATCATCACTAGCAATTCTAAAAAAGGAAAACAAGGAATGAGAGTTTATCCCTCTTGGGATATTGCACCAAATAAACAAGCTGAAAGGACTCAAAATTGGCAAACAAAACATTTTATCAGTATCATTAAAGATGACAAAACAGGACTTGACTTGGTGAAAAATATCATAACACTTTCTACACCTAAAATTTATAAAAACTATTTTTGATTTTCCAATTAAAAAAAAGAAGCTGAAATAATCACAAAAACAAATGAAAAAAATTTTAACACTTCTATTATTAATCAATGTCCAATATACATTTTCACAAATAGAAATTCTATCATCTGAAAAACTATTAGAAGAGTTAACAATTTTTAAAAACATTAGAGAAACTGCAAATTCAGGACTGTATAAATACCGAACTAAAAATCAAATAGATAGTATTTACAATTGGGCGTTTAGTGAAATAAAAAAACCATTAAACACTATTGATTTCTATAAAATAATATGTCAATTAACTGATTTTGAAGGAAGTCTTCACAATGAAACTAGTTTATCAAATGATGTAAAAATAGATTTTGCCTTGTCCGATGGTTTCTTTCCATTTTCAGTTAAACTCATTCAAAACAATTTAGTTTTTAACAACAATTATTGTGAAATTCCGTTGGGTTCCAAAATTCACAAAATTAATGAGGTTGAAATTGGAACTATTTTAAAAAAATTAAATAAATATTATACAACTGATGGATATAATTTAACCGGAAAATCAGTCGGTATTAACTCCTTATTTTCAGTATATTATAAATACGAGTTTGGAACAGTTGATTATTTTAACATTGAATATTCGGAGCCATTTCAAACTGAAATAAAAAAAATCGCGATTAAAAGCTCAAGTAATAAAAAAAGATATGAATCTTTCCAAAATCGACATTCAAAACCATTAGATAGTCTTTATTATTCAACTATTAAAACTGATAAATACAAATTTGAAATTATTGACAAAAAAACTGCAATTTTAACTATTAATACTTTCAATATTGGAAAAAATATAAAAGCTAAAGAACATAAAATCTACAAAAAATACTTGGAAAATTCTTTCCTAAAATTAAAAAAAGACTCAATTAAAAATTTAATAGTTGACATTAGAAATAATGGTGGAGGAACTGACCCAAACGATATACTTCTTTTTTCATATCTTACAAATAAACCGTTTAGAGAAAACAAATCAGCATTTATAAATTTTCATAAAATCCCTTTTATTAACTATTTAATTACTAATGATATAAAATTAAAAGAAAAAGAATGTAAAGAATTTGAAAGTGAAATTAAAAATGAATTTCCTAATTTGATTAATGATAAATATTTTCAAAATATAAAGTTCAATAAAACTATTTCACCAAAAAAGAATGCTTTTAATGGCAATATTTATCTTCTTATAAGTGAACGTGTTGCTTCAGCTGGTTCTCTCTTTGCTTCATTAGTTGAAAGTAATACAAATGCAACAACAATAGGAATAGAAACAATGGGAGGATATTATGGTCACAATGGTCATTCATCACTGGATTATAAACTTCCCTACTCCAAAATAATTATAACATTTTCAATCGTAAATCTTGAACAAGATGTTATAAATAAAGGCAACCAATTATTAGGCAGAGGTGTCATACCTGATATTTACAAATCCCAAACTTTAGAAGAATTTATTAAAAATGAAGATAATATCATTCAATTCACTTTAAAAACGATTGAAGACAAAAAATAAATCAAAGTTTGAATTACAAAATGTTCTATTTAGAGAAATGAATTAAAGTTTAAGTAAAAAAGTTTTTACCCCCCCCTTCCTCACTTGAAGAAACTCATTACTAACTAGATAAAACATTTTAAATCAACTAAAAAAATCAATTCAAAAATTTTCATTTTAAACTATTTCATTTAATTTCACTTAAAAAAAACAAAATGAACAAAGTATTTGTCCTTCTTTTAGCCATTTTTACAATATATAATAATCAAATTATTTTTTCTCAACCGCTTACTTGGGAGTCGAGAGGAATTGGTGGTGGTGGTGCAATTCAAAATCCTTCTATTAGTCCATTTAATTCTAAAAGAGTGATTTTAAGTTGTGACATGAGTCAAATGTTTGAAACAAAAGATTTTGGAGATAATTGGAACACATTTAATTTCAACAACTTACCAGGAGGTATCAGAGCGAAAGTTTGTTTTACAAATGACTCAACCATCTTATACGCAATAGGAATTTCGAGTTCTGGTTCATATACCCCTAAAAAAAGTACCGATGGAGGAAAAACCTGGACAACTTTTTCTAATAATCCGTGTACAAACTTTGGAGCATTTCAACTTTATGCCAACCCTTCTGATTATAACCAACTAGTAATTAGCGACAAAAGTCACATTTTCTTTTCAAGTAATGGTGGAACAAGTTTTTCGACTATTGAAACTGATAATTCTGCTTCAGGACTTCATTTAGCAGGTGCCTTTTTTGATGGTGCGAATATTTATATTGCTTCCGACAAAAAAGTATTTATATCTTCAAATAACGGAAATTCATTTGCTTCAACAATTTTAAATTCAGCAAACAATATCAATTCAACTGAATCGGTAGTAAGTTTCACTGGAGCTAAACAAGGAAATAAAACTAAATTCTTTTGTACAACAATTTCAACTACTAATTTCAGTTGTAAAACGTATGGATTTGATGTTCAGTATTTTGTAGGACTCTATGAAATGTCGTATGCTAACAATACTTCTCTTTGGAACAATATAACTTCCAACTTAAATGGGACAAGCAATACTGAAACTGAAAAAGCCTATTTTGTTAGAACGTTACCGAATGATACAAATACAGTTTACGTCGGAGGAAGTATTTTAAGTAACGCAAGTACTTACGGAACTATCTACAAATCAACAAATAGTGGAGCAAATTGGACAAATTTATTTTTAAACAATACGAAAGCTTCAACTAATTCAAACATAACGACTGGTTGGGTGGGCAATTCTTCAAACAACACATACTCTCACGGATGGGTAAGCATTAATACTACCGAAGGACTATGTATCGACCCAAACAATATTAACAATATTATCATGACCGATAAATCCAACATCCACTATAGTAAAGATGGAGGATTGAATTGGAATCAAATGTACATTAAATCAACTGACCAAAATTCCCCAAATCAACTTTTTAATTCAACCAAAGAATATGCTACAACAGGACTTAAAACAGCTGTAACTTATTGGTTAACATGGGTTGATAGTTTAAATTTAATAGCCACTTGTGCTGATTTAACAGCAATCAAAAGTAGTGATGGAGGAAAGAAATGGGGATATAATTATAACTCAACAAATATTTACGCAGGAGGAAATCTAAAAATAAACGACATAAGTATGATGGTAAAACAGCCTAAAACAGGTGTTCTATATGCGTCTACTGGCGATGTTGTTGGAAGTAATGGAGTTTGGGATGATAGTCGTTTAAGTCAATCGCACGGAAGAATCTGTTTTTCAGCTGATAACGGGAATACATGGCAAATTTTAAAAGACTTTAATCGACCAGTAACCAACATACATTTTGATTCAAAACATCCTGATACTTTGTATGCTTGTGTTCAAGATATAAACGCAGGTAACATTGGCGGAATCTATAGATGCAATGCCGTTTCACTGGGAAGTAATTCGGTATGGACAAAACTTAACTCTCCAACGAGAGCTTCCAATAGACCAAATTCAATTTATGCGTTAAAAGATGGCTCTTTGCTTTGCTCTTACTACCCTTACGATTCAACAAGTAATTACAATTACGCAAAAAGAAGTGGTGTATTTATAAGTACTGACAATGGTAATAGTTGGATAGATAGAACATCTTCAACAATGCTTAAAAAAACATATACTCTAGAAGAAGATATTAATGACCCACTTCAAAAAACGTGGTATGCAAGTGTTGGAAACGATGGAACACAAAATAACAGTGGTTTATACAAAACAGTTGACAGAGGTTTAAATTGGACAAATTTAACTCCTGGAATAAGCACTTTGAGCTGTAGTTTCAATCCTTCGGTCACTGATGAAATGTACATCTGTACAGAATTAAATGGTTTATACTTCGTTAACAATACCGCGAGTTTTAGCCCAATTCAACTTGCTAATTATGATTTTAGAAATCCTCAAAAAGTATTTTTCAATCCATACATCAAAAATGAAATTTGGATTACAAGTTTTGGTAATGGTTTAAAAGTTGGACAAACAAGTACAAATTCTGCTGGAATAAAAGAAATTAAATTAAGTTCAAATTTGGTTGTTTATCCAAATCCAACGAATGATTTAATTCATGTAAATTTAAATGATAAAGAAATTAAACAATTAGAAATCTACTCATTATCAGGCACATTATTAAAAGAGTCAGTTGAAAATAAAATTTCAATAGCTGAATTCTCAAATGGAATCTATTTACTTAAAATCAGTTCGCTAGATAACAAAATTGATTTTTTAAAAATTGTCAAAGAATAAAAATTATTTCCTGAATAAATTCTTTTAAGGTTAAGCGTAATTTTGACTGTCATTCTTCAACATTTTACTATATTTGAATATAGTTTTAATGAAATTAGAAGAAATTGAGAACAATTGCTATTCAGATAAAATATTTTTTTCAAACATTTGCGCTGATAACACTCTTATTTGTTTTCAATTCTTGTTCTGATAACTCTGAAAATCAAAACGTTTTAAAATCAGAATTAGATTCTATTACAAAAGCGATTCCTCATTTAATTAAAAATCCAATTGTTCCACTTGAAGATACCTGTCTTCAAGCTCAAAACATTTTAATTCCATCACAACCTTCTTCAAAAAGCATTGTCACTAAAACGGGAGAAACAGTTCTTCTGTCGCCTCCAACAGTAAAAAAAGCAGATTTTTTATCTCAAATGCAGAACTTCACTACTGATGATGGTTTAGCTCTTGATGCAATTGCTGCTTCAATAATGGATAAAAAAGGAAATCTTTGGTTTGGAACGTATGGTGGTGGTGTTTCTAGATACGATGGTAAATCTTTTACAAATTTCACTACTTCTCACGGACTTGTCAATAATTTCGTTTATAGTATTGTAGAAGACAAAAAGGGAAATCTGTGGTTTGGTACTTCAGGCGGAGGTGTTTCTTATTACAATGGGGTAAATTTCAAAAACTACACTTCTAAACAAGGTTTGGCTAACGATATTATAAGATGCATTACAGAAGATAAAAATGGAAATATTTGGTTCGGAACAAATGGTGGTGGTGTTTCTAAATTCAATGGAAAAACATTTAAAAATTACACGACTAAAAATGGACTTGCAAATAACATTGTTAGAACAAT
>CANCEQ010000142.1 GCA_947375085.1 Flavobacteriales bacterium | reverse complement strand
GTGTGCACTTCCTACTTCTTTTTCGATATGTGTTGATTTTTCTGACATTTATTTATAATTTTTTAAAAAGTTGTATATCAATCTTACACCTACTCCTGTTCCGCCTTGACCTTTGTAATTTTCTGGAGCGTCTAACCAAGCTGGACCAGCAATATCAATATGAACATAAGGAGCTTTTACAAAGTGCTCTAAAAATTTCCCTGCAGTAATCATACCTGCGTAAGGTCCGCCAAGGTTTTTTAAATCAGCAACTTTTGATTTTACTTCTTCGTAATATTCATCCCAAAATGGTAAACGAACCACTCTTTCGTGCTCTTCATTACCAGATCTATCTAATTGAGAAAAAACTTTTTCAGAAGCATTTCCCATAACACATGAAGCTTTCGTTCCTATTGCAGCAACGGCAGCACCTGTTAATGTAGCCGCGTCAATCACTAATTCAGGATCATATTTTTTAGAATATGCTAAGGCATCTGCTAATATCATTCGACCTTCTGCATCTGTATTTAACACCTCAACTGTTGTTCCGTCATACATCGTAATAACATCCCCAGGAGCATAGGCATTTCCACCTGGACGATTATCAGTAGCAGGAATCAAAGCAATAACGTGAACATTCAATTTATTCAAAGCTGCTGCATAGATAGCGCCAGACATACAAGCTGCTCCACCCATATCGCATTTCATTGAATCCATTGAACCTTTAGTAGGTTTTAAACTTAAACCACCTGTATCATAAACAACCCCTTTACCAACTAAAACAATTGGTTTTTTATTGATTGCTTTTTTAGGTTTGTATTCTATTATTGTAAAAGTTGGAGGGTCAATAGAACCTTTATTAACTGCTAAAAGTCCACCCATTTTCAAGGTTTCAATTTTAGTTTTTTCCAATACCTCTACTTTCAGTTCACTATCATTTGCTAATCCTTCGATTTCTTCGCTCAATTTAACAGCTGACAAATAAGATACTGGCTCATTAACCATATCTCTCGCCCAAAAAACGGCCTTTAAAACATTATTTAAAGATTCGATTGAAGCATCTTCAACATCCTCTTGAAGGTTAATCGCATTTAATTTATGACAACGTTTGTCTGCGTCTTTGAAATATTTTAAGAACTGATAATTTGACATTGCTAAACCCTCGGCAACATAAATCAATTTTTCAGTTTCTCCAACAATGGTAATTTCTTCCGTTTTTTTTGGTAATTGAGAACGAACACCAGAACCAGCGATTCTTAATTTCTCATTATTATCTGATGATTTTACAAAAAAGTAATAAGATTCAGGAGTTTTCAAAAAATCCGTTTCCTTATCCCCTTTCAAAAAATCTTTAAAAAAGGAAGCTATACTCTCTGAAACAGATTTAGGTAACTTCGTTTTTTTATCTCCAACAATCACTAAAGGTTGATTGGATGAAATTTTCTTTATTTTTTTTAAAATCATCTTTCGTGTTTTTAATTCTAACTCCAAATGTAAGGAAAATCTAGCGATTCTTATTCAGGAATAAAAAATGTTGATTCATTTCAAAATATATTTTCACAACTCAAACAAATAATTAATTTTTAATCTTAAATTAGATTAAAAATTAATCAATATGAAAACAGAAGAAATTCAAAACCTATTTCAAAAGTTTGAACAAATAACAACAGAAATAGATGGTGTAGAGTGTTGGAGCGCGAGAGAATTACAAATATTATTAGGCTACTCCAAATGGGAAAACTTTTTAAAAGTAATTGAAAAAGCAAAATTAGCATGTGAAAATGCAGGTGAAAAAATATCCGATCATCTTCCTGACGTCAGGAAAACGATAGCCATGCCTAAAGGTGCTGAAAAACAAATAGATGATATCCTTTTAACTCGCTATGCTTGTTACTTAATTGCACAAAATGGCGATGCTAGAAAAATGGAAATTGCATTTGCACAAACGTATTTCGCCGTTCAAACTAGAAGAGCTGAAATTGTAGAACAACGATTACTTGATTATGAACGAGTAAGAGCTAGAGAAAAGTTAAGTCAAACTGAAAAACAACTATCTGGAATACTATACGAAAGAGGTGTAGATGATAAAGGTTTTGCAATTATACGTTCAAAAGGTGATCAAGCGCTCTTTAAAATGAGCACACAAAATCTTAAAAAGAAATTAAATATTCCTGAAAAACGACCTGTTGCAGATTTCTTACCAACTATCAGTATTAAAGCGAAAGATTTAGCTGCAGAAATGACTGGAATCAATGTTCAAAACAAAGATTTAAAAGGTCAAAATCCAATTGAAAAAGAACACATCGATAACAATGATGCTGTAAGAAACATGTTAATTATCAGGGGTATTCAACCTGAAAACTTACCTGCAAGTGAAGATGTAAAGAAAACCAAAAGAAAATTATTGTCAGCCGAGAAAAAAGCTTTGACTATAAAAAAGTTAGATTAAATCTTAAAACAAACCTGATTCATAAATTTTGAATCAGGTTTGTATTTAAATATTAAGCAAACAAGGCTTTGACAACCTCGTCCATTTTACCACATTTAACCAATTCAATTTTGTAATTCTTTTGTTCTATTCCTTTTGCGTGTTTCGAAATAATGATTTTTTCAAATCCTAATTTTTCAGCTTCGTGTATACGTTGATCAATACGATTGACAGGTCTGATTTCGCCAGACAATCCAACTTCTGCTGAAAGACAAATCGTATTGCTCATTGGTATATCTGCATTAGATGATAATACTGCTGCAACTACTGCTAAATCAATTGCTGGATCATCAACTTTAATTCCCCCTGCAATATTTAAAAACACATCTTTTGCTCCCAATTTAAAACCACAACGTTTTTCCATTACCGCTAAAAGCATATTCAAACGTTTACCATCAAATCCGGTTGATGAACGTTGAGGAGTTCCATATGCTGCAGTACTTACCAAGGCTTGAACCTCCACTAAAATTGGACGATTACCTTCTAAAGTCGCTGCAATAGCAATTCCACTTAATGAAGAATCGGTATTGGTAATTAAGATTTCAGAAGGATTTGAAACTTGTCGTAAACCATTTCCGAGCATCTCGTAAATACCTAATTCATTGGTGCTTCCAAATCGATTTTTAATTGTTCTTAATAATCGATAGACATGATTTCGGTCTCCTTCGAACTGCATCACCGTATCTACCATATGCTCTAAAACTTTTGGCCCAGCTAACGAGCCTTCTTTTGTGATATGTCCGATTAAAAAGACAGGCACACCCGTTTGTTTTGCATAGCGTAACAATTGAGCCGTACATTCTCTTACTTGAGAAATACTTCCTGGTGAACTTTCAATATTTGAATTATATATGGTTTGAATAGAATCGATCACCAATAATTTAGGTTGAATTTCTTCCGCTTGTGTAATGATATTTTGAAGATTGGTTTCTGTTAAAATAAAGCACTCTTGATTTTCTAAACCAATTCGTTCGGCACGCATTTTAATTTGCTGTTCGCTTTCTTCACCTGAAACATACAAAATTCGCATGTTTTTTTCCATAACCGCTAATTGTAATATCAAGGTTGATTTTCCAATTCCAGGTTCACCTCCAAATAAAATCAATGAACCAGGTACCAAACCGCCTCCTAAAACACGATTGATTTCATTGTCTTGCAATATAATTCTTGCGTGCTCTTGATTTTCAATAGATTGTAAAGCTTGTGGTTTTGCATTTCTTCTTGACGTTGAAAAAGCAACCACTTCTGAAGTATTCTTTTCTACGATTTCTTCTACAAATGTATTCCATTCACTACAAGAAGGACATTTACCCAACCACTTTGGTGTTTCGTGACCACAATTTTGACAGAAAAATGCTGATTTTACCTTTGCCATACTTTTTACTATTATAGTATAAAGATAATCAAACTCATTTTAAAATATAAACTAATAAAATAACTACAAAAATTGCACGCTAAAAAAAATTACATATATTTGAATTGAATTTAGATGAATCAACCACCAAATCAATAGTTTACCAAGAAATATATTTAAAATATTGATTTGTGGTTATTAAATAAATAATAACTATGACTCAAAAATCACCTATCACTAAAATCAAACTGCCTTATTTTTTATGGCTTATTTTTATTGGAATTTCATTTTCGTCAATTTGTTCAATTTCAAGCGATTATTTCAGAAGTAAAAATTCAGGTAATTGGAATTCTACCACTAATTGGGAATCTTCTTCAGACAATTCGAGTTGGGCGGATGCAGATTTAATTCCTACCAATAATGCATCTTTTATAACAATACTATCTGGCCATACGATTACGATAGATGGTACTATAACAGCTTCAACTATTTCTATTGAAGGTACTGGGACATTAACTTTTGATGGAATCGCAGCACGCTCACTAGCAATAAGTAACAACTTAATAATCAATCATTCATTAGCCTCTTTCATCGTACAAGCAGCAGGAAGTTTTACAAATACTCTAACTATAAGTGGAAATATCGAAAATCAAGGAACTTTTGATTTATCTAGAGGAACTTTAACTACCCTTTGTGACATAACATTTAATAAAAATGGCAATCAAACTGTTAGTGGCAATGGAACGACAACTCGATTTAATGAAATCACTTTAGATTTAGGAACTAGTCATACGAATGTTTTAGAAATAACAACAGCTAATTTTTCAGCTCCTAATGGATTTTTGGAATCAGTTTCCGGTGTTGCCAATCGACTTAAAAATGGGACATTAAAATTAAGTGGGACATTTACATACTCTGGTTCTCCTTTTATAGCCAACACTTTTAACAATATGATTGTAGCAACTGCTGGATTTTGGGTTAATAATCCAAATGTCACAATAAATGCTTTCAATGATACATTTGATGTTACAGGTAAACTTCAAATCAGTCAGGGAAATATGGCAATTGGAACAACTGTAGGGAATTGCTTAAAATATGCTACTGGTTCACAACTAATTATTGAAGGAGGAAACCTTTCCATTATAAGTAGAATTCAAGGAAAAACGGTAGCTAGTTCAACAACTACGTTTAATCAAAGTGGTGGAACTATTACTTTAATGACATCTGAATTAAATAGTAGTACAACTGCAGCTTTGGATTTTACAGCAAATGGTAGCTCATTTACAATGTCAGGTGGAACAATCGTTTTTCAAAATGAAAATGGTACAACGAATAAAGATGTCAATATTCAATGCTCTACAAGTATCACTGGTGGAACTTTTCAATTCGGGAATAGTAATTCTCTAAATATACCAGATGGATTTATTATTCAAAGTGATTCCTATTTACCTTCTCTAACAAACTATTCAGTAAATATTGGTGGTTTATTTCCGAAATTAAAAATTTCTAAAAACAGCTCAATTATCGGAGAAATAACAATTGGCATCTCAACTTCACTTGATGTTAGTAATGATGGTGGTATTTCAAATTACGATTTAAGTTTAACAGGAAATTTTACAAATAACGGAACGTTTACTGCTAGAAATAAATCAATTACATTTAATGGAACTGCTGCCCAATCGATTAGTGGTTCGGTCTCGTCAATTTTTTATGATTTAACTATTAATAATTCAAGTTCAACTGGAATTTCTCTGTTAAGTCCAATCACAATAGATGGTGCTTTAACTTTAACAGATGGAAACATCTATTCTACTTCACTAAACTCTATTACTTTAAATTCTAGTGCTACAGCTACTTCAGGTTCAGAAAATAGTTATGTGGATGGTCCATTTACTAAAATTGGAAATACTGATTTTACATTTCCCCTTGGAAACAACTCAAAATGGAGAAGAATCGGTATTTCAAATCTAACTGGTTCAGAAACATTTACTGCAAGCTATACTCACTCGTCTTATTCTAATACGTCAAACTATAATCCAGAAATAAATCCATTAGGTTCTGTTTCAAATAAAGAATATTGGTCGCTTAATAAAATTGGAAGTACGCAGGCAAATGTCGAATTATTTTGGGAAGATGCAAGTCAAAGTTCAATATCAGATTGTTCTGAACTTAAAATAGCCTATTGGGATAATGCTAATTCTTATTGGGAAAAAATAAATAATTCAGATGATGTCACTACAAGCGGTTCTTGTTCAGGAACAAATTCAGGAACTATTTTAACAACTTCAATAGTTACCGATTTTGGCGACTTTACTTTTGGAAGTACCGGTTTCGTTTCTTTACCTATTTCATTGACATCTTTTACTGTTTTTCAAAAAGAAAAAGTGGTTAAATTAAAATGGAAAACGATGAGTGAAAAAAATAACGATTATTTCATCGTTGAAAAAACGAAAGATGGAATAAACTTTGAGTTAGTTGCTAAACACAAAGGAGCAGGAAATCATTCAGGACTTTTACAATATGAAACAGATGATATTAGACCCTTTGATGGTATTTCCTATTACAGATTATCACAAATAGATAGTGATGGTGAGAAAATCAGTTATCCATTACAAACTCTTTCACTTACAGATAATACCGAATTAGCAATTTTAATGTATCCAAATCCAATTAAAAACGAAGAAGAAGATTTACAAATTGAAATCAAAGACCAATTAAATCAAGTAGCAGTTATAATTATTTTGAATCTATTAGGAGAACCTTTAAAAAGTGAAACAAGATATTTATCTAATCAAAACGAAGTAATTAATCTAAATCTTAAGAGAGAACTTTCAAATGGTATTTATATCGTCCAAATAAAGGTAAATGATATTTTATATTCTAAAAATATTGTTGTTCAAGATTGAAGAAATAAACATTAATTTTGCATTATGAAAGTTAGTGGATTTACAGTCATTCGAAATGCAATAAAATACGATTATCCAATTGTAGAAGCAATTCAATCGATTTTGCCTTTGTGTGACGAAGTGTTGGTTGCTGTGGGTAATTCTGATGATAACACATTAGAATTAATTAAAAATATTGATCCTAAAATCAGAATAATTGAAACCATTTGGGACGATTCATTGAGAGAAGGAGGTCGTGTTTTGGCTGTTGAAACCGATAAAGCTTTTGCTGCCATATCAAAAGATTCTGATTGGGCTTTTTATATACAAGGTGACGAAGTAATTCACGAAAAATATCATCCAGCAATTTTAGCAGCGATGCAGAAATACAAAGATGATTTGAAAGTCGAGGGACTACTTTTCGACTATAAACATTTTTATGGATCGTATGATTATATAGGAAGTTCATTAAGCTGGTATTTAGACGAAATAAGAATCGTTCGTAATCGAAAAGACATATTTTCATACAGAGATGCTCAAGGATTTAGAAAGCAGCCTAACGAAAAATTAAACGTCAAAAAAATCGATGCTTATGTGTACCACTATGGTTGGGTTAAAGCTCCAGAAGTGATGCAAAAGAAACAAGAATCGTTTCACAAAATGTGGCACGACGATACGTGGGTAGAAGAAAATGTAGTAAAAGCAGTTGAATTTGATTACCAATCTAAAATTGATCAGTTAAAGCTATTTGATGAAACGCATCCATTGGTAATGCAAAAACGTATCACAGATAAAAACTGGAAATTTGAATACGATATTTCCTATAACAAAATCAGGATGAAAGATCGATTGAAAAATTTTCTACGAAACTATTTAAACATCGATATTCGATACAAGAATTATAACAAGATATAAAAACAAAAAAGAGGCCTAAAATAAGCCTCTTTTTCTTTTGAATATATGTCTAGTCCTGAAATAGCGTTACACAAAAAATAACGTTATGAAAGAAGAAGAAAAAAACGTTTATCAAAAACGTACACAGAAAGACTATTCAATGTCCTTCAAACTGCAGATTGTTCAATCAATTGAACGTGGTGAACTAACAGCT
>CANCEQ010000141.1 GCA_947375085.1 Flavobacteriales bacterium | reverse complement strand
ACCAAGTTTGTTCCGTATTCAATCATTTGACCAGCGTGAAAAGTTCCTTCACTTCCAGTAAATCCTTGAACGATAACTTTTGAATCTTTATTTACAAGTACACTCATTTTTGATAGTTTAGTCCTGAATCATTTCAGGAAAATTTTACGTCGCAAAGATAGTTTTTTGATTTGGGATAGACAAACTATTAACAAAAGATTTCATCACTTTTTCCATTTATCAAAATTGGTCGTAATAGTTAGCATATTGTTATAACCTGCTTTTGAAAAAATAGACAAACCATAATCAACGGAAAAACGTTTGAAATAAAATCCTGTTCCCATTGAAAAACCTGCTAAACCTGGACGTGATAATAATTTCATATCTTGACGTTTATGTATATCATAAGCTAATCGAAGATGAATACTTTTTGATAATAATATCTCGGTTTGAAAAATGAAGTGGTGTCCTAATCGCTCAATAAAACTTGTGTATTTAACCGGAATAGTATCACCTGTTAAAGCATCAATGGTTGGTTTTAAATTTGGATCTGTATAAGTTATGTTCCATTTATTCAAATGATGAGCTAATACTGAAAAGCGAAATGGCGCATGTTTCAGTTTTTTAGAAACTCCAATTTGGAAATCAACTGGTAATGGTGCTCGATTTTTATTTACATAACTATTTAATTGAATACCTGCATTTTTCACGAGAGCTGTTATCAAAAGATTGGACTTATCAAGGGTATATGTACCCGCTAAATCCATTGATACACCAAAGGCATTGTATGATTCTAATTGAGAATAAATCAAATTAAAGTTAGCTCCAATTGATAATTCAGGATTTAATTTCTTTCCTAAACCCGCCCCTATAATGTATTCTGAGGGGGTAAAAGTTCCTAAATTTACGCCACCTTCATCTGTTCGATTCATTTTTCCGTAATCAATGTAACGAAGATGTCCTGCCAAAGTAATTGTTGTATCCCAATTTCTCGCATAGGTCAACATACCATAATTAATTCCTCCTGCTAACAAAGCTTGACTCAAACCTCCAACATGATTCATTTTAGAATTATAAAGCGATGGGTTTGAAACACCTAAATTTACATCCCCGTCTTTCACTGTAATAAAGTCGGTGCCAAGCGCATTTGAACGTGCATTAAAACCTAAATCCAAAACAGCAAAAGAAGTTTGTCCTCCCGTTTGAGAGTTCGCTTTTAAAACCAATAAAATAAAAATCAGCCCAAGTAATTTCTTCATACAATTTTCAATAACGACAAAAAATCGTTTTTATTTTCTTCCTTAAATTCTCTTACCTATTTCGATAACTTCCAAATCGTGAATTCTATCTCCGGTAATTGAAAAACGAATCAATGTTTTTACAGAGTGAAAACCTTTTATTCCACATGCTCCAGGGTTCATGCACAGCATATTTCTAGCAGGATCCATTTTAACCAATAGAATATGAGAATGACCACAAATAAATAATTTAGGATTTCCTTTATTCAATTCATCTAATGCAGGTTTTGAATATTTCCCTGGTCGACCTCCGATATGAGTCATCAATACTTCTACATCTTCACAAAAAAAACGATCAAATTCAGGGAATTCTCTTCGAATGGAGTAATCATCAATGTTTCCGTAAACACCTCTAAGTGGTTTAAATTTCCGTAATTCGTCAATAACATCTAATGAACCAACATCTCCTGCATGCCAAATTTCATCCACTTCTTCAAAGTACGAGTAGACTTTTGGATCAAGATAACTATGTGTATCGGAAAGTAAACCTATTCTTTTCATTTAACTTCCTAGTAAGCTCCAAACCAACGTCTTAAAAACCATTCTAACCCAAAAATCAGAACAAGTAATAAGAAGATTATTTTATAGTCAATAAGATCATTAAATGAAGCTTCACGATAACTCATTTCAACAATATCCTTTCTGTTTTCAATATCATTTATTAATTGCTGTGTATTCTTCAATTCGTAAAATTTCCCGTTTGAATTAGTAGCAATTTGATTTAAAAGCGAATGATCCGCTCGTGAATCTAAACTTTCTAATAAAACGTCTTCTACAACAAAAACACCTGATTTAGAATAGGTTTTACCATTGTGTTTACAAGTAGCGGTCCATTCATATTTCCCTACTTTTAACTTCCCTAATGATAATTTATAAAAATTACCTGTTGCTCCAAATTCGTGTTTCGAAATTTTATTTTTTTCATTTTTCAACACAAAATCAATTTTTGGAGTGGTAATTAATTCCAGTGAAGCATTGTAAAATTCTGCTTTTATAATTACATCATCATCTTTAGTAAACGTTTTAGGTGTAGTAATGCGTAACGAAGATGAATTTTGTTTTACCACTAAATACTGTGTGATTTTTTGAAGAAATTCAGTAAAGTTTTTTTGTTCATGGGTTCGAACGAATTCATTCATTTTCCATTTCCAAATACCCTCTCCTACTAAAACACCATATTTCGTATTTTTATTCAATCCAAAAAATAGCATTGGGTCATTTTTTTGAATCGTACCAATTCGTTGATAAAGAAGAATATCGTTTCCAGAATTTAACTTAACATCCCCAAACTTTGTTTTTAATGGCGGGAAATAATTCAATGCCGCCTGCAATTCAGTTGAAATTTCAAATTGTTGAAAACCGCTATTCAGCTTAGCTTGCACTTCATCTGTTTGATTCCCTCCATTGATACTCATTCCAATCGGTAAACTTTGAAGTACTGAATTAGAAGTATTTGGACCTACACAATACAATACAGGAATCTTAGCATCTTCGATTTTCTGCTGAATCGATTTATCAAACTGAATTCCTGGTTCATGCCAGATAATCAAATCCACCTTTTTCAAATCTCGATCCCAATCCTTTGTCAATTTCGAAACAACTTCTAAATTTTCATCTTTTTCAATTACACTTTTAATTGCAGATAAATCAGGATGAGGAGCTCCGCCTAAAACTAAAACTTTACTTCTTGCATCTACAATTTCAATATAGAAACTTCTCGAATTATTAATGTAATTGTATTCATTTTGAGCTTTCGAAACAGAAACCGTATACCGTTGATGACCAATTTTTGTAGCATCTAATAAAAATGAAACATGTTTATAATCGTAGATTCCGTTAGAAAAATTAACAGATTGAGAAGCAATTGTTCGACCATTTGAGGAAACGGAAACCGTAGCATTGCCCTTCCCTATTTTAACTGCTTCAACATCTACTTCTACCGGAAATTTGTTCTTTAAAAAAGCGATCTCATTACTAGCGACATCTTTGATATATTGATCCTTTTTCGGAATTGTATCACCTACTCCAACTGTAAATATCGGTGTCAAATTAATTTTTTCAGCACTGTAAATTGGACTTGAGCCTGTATTAAAATTTCCATCAGAAAAGAATGCGATTCCTCCAATATTTCGATTGTAATAAGTGGAACGAATTACCTCAAAACCTTCTGATAAATTTGAGGTAGATTGTTTAAAATTAACTACTCCGTTTTCAACTACTTCCGAACCAGAAGTGTAATTTACAAAATCAAAACGATCTCCATATTTCTCTTTTAGTTGTGAATTGAAATTTTCGATTGTAGATTTTACTTTCGCACTATCTTTGTAATTCTTCATTGATGACGAATTATCGACTAGTGTTATGAAAATTGGTTTTTCAATTCTATAATCAACAGCTTCAAAAAGTAAACCGATTAATAAAACGCCAATTAAAAACAATCCGAAAGCACGCAAACCTTTTAAAGTGAATTGCCAAGATTTCTTTAATTCTGAAACCCATTTCTCATTTTTATATAAATAAAATGAAAGTAATAAACTAACTCCTAACCAAGGAATTAACCACCAAATTGAAATATCAGATATAAAACGCATAACTTTTACGAAGTTAATAAAAATATCAGAAAATGAGATTGAATAATTTGATTCTAAATATCTTCAAAATTCGTTAGTTAATTCTATTGATTCATATATGAAAAAATGAATTCTGTCGATTTTTTGAAAAATTCCTCTTTTTATATTTGGATTTTTATAACAAATAACTGTATATTTGTTATGATTTAGGTGGTTAGGTTAGGTTGATTAAGGAAAAGAGAGAGGACGCCCGTTCTCTCTCTTTTTCATTTAAAGAAGTTTTTTATTTAATCCATCCGTAAATATGGATTTCCTGAAAATTATCAATATTGATTAATGGTGAAATTCTACTCGATTTAACAGGAAATTCAAACATCTCGACATATTTCCAACCATTCATTTTTGCTAATAATTTATAAGTTGAATTTTTAGGAAACGAACAAATTCCGGCATTTTGATTTCTTTCCCAGAAGATAATTTGTTCTTTCTGTAAAGTTTGAAAATGAGAGGTGTACTTTACTGATTTTGGAAATGTAATTTTAAGATTCTTTTTTTCACTAGCTATAAAATATTTTCTTTTAATTTTTACCTCTCCTCGAACTATTCTTAGAACATCAACATTATTACTCTGAGAAGAACAACAAGGAAAACGGTGATGAAAAAGAACAACTTCTTTCGTGTTTGAATGAATTTTATAAGAGGTGAAAATTCCTGCTTCTTTGTACATTAATTTATATTCACCTTTTAGTTTATAATAAATTTCAGTTTTACAATCGACTGGTTTTTTATCATTAGAATTATCGGTAAACAGTAATTCATTAACACCATCTTTATTCAAATCACATTCAAACCAATATGATTTATTTTGATCCCAATAATTTGAAAATGTAGCATTTAAATCATATGCTTTCGTTAATTCATGATCTAGTCTATCTTTATTAAACAATTCTTCAATTGTATTTGATAACTCATCACTTTGTTTAAAAATTTGACCAAAATCTTTCCTTCCATTATTCACATAGAAATGAGAAGGAATTGGAATAGATTGAATTTCTTTTCCAAAGCAATAACTTAAATGGAAAATATAAAAAAAGATTGCTAATTTTTTCATACAAAAAAAAGGGGGACGAATCCCCCTTACTATTAAATTTTAAAAATTATTTCGACTTTGATTTTTTCGGTTTTTCGATAGAAACTTTCAACTCTTGTGCTCCTTCTTCTAAATCTAATAAAATCTTATCTCCTTCATTTAAATTAGATTTTACAATCTCTTCAGCTAAAGGATCTTCGATGAATTTTTGAATTGCTCTTTTTAATGGTCTAGCTCCAAATTTCTCATCATAACCTTTATCGCAAATGAAATCTTTTGCTTTTTCAGTCATTTCAATTGAGTAACCTAAACTAGTTAATCGTCCGTATAATTTAGACAATTCAAGATCGATGATTTTGTGAATATCCTCACGTTTCAATGAATGGAAAATAATCATATCATCAACACGGTTCAAGAACTCTGGAGAGAAAGCTTTTCTCAATGCATTCTGAATCACTGTTTTAGAATTTTCAACTACCTGATCCGCTTGAGATTTAGTTCCAAAACCAACACCAGTTCCGAATTCAGCTAATTGACGAGCTCCGATGTTAGAAGTCATAATGATGATTGTGTTTTTGAAGTCGATTTTACGACCTAAACCATCTGTCATGTGACCATCATCTAAAACTTGTAATAACAAATTGAAAACATCTGGATGTGCTTTTTCAATCTCATCTAAAAGAACGATTGAATATGGTTTTCTTCTAACTTTTTCAGTTAATTGTCCACCTTCTTCATAACCAACGTATCCCGGAGGCGCTCCAACTAAACGAGAGATAGAGAATTTTTCCATGAACTCAGACATATCGATACGAATCAATGAATCTTCTGAGTCAAATAAGTATTTCGCTAAAACTTTTGCTAATTGCGTTTTACCAACACCTGTAGGCCCTAGGAAGAAGAACGAACCGATTGGTTTGTTTGGATCTTTTAATCCAGCTCTACTTCTTTGAATTGCTTTCACAACTTTGATAACTGCTTCATCCTGACCGATAACTTTTCCAGTTAATTCTTCCGTCATTTTCGCTAATTTACCACTTTCTCCAGCAGTAATTTTAGTTACAGGAATTCCACACATCATAGAAACAACTTCAGCAACATTTTCTTCTGTTACCATAACACGATTCGCTTTTGACTCATCGTCCCATTTTTTGTTTGCTATTTCTAATTGCTCTTGTAATTTACGCTCATTATCACGTAATTCAGCAGCTTTTTCGTATTGTTGAGATTTGATCACTTCGTTTTTCAAATCTTTTAATTCTTCAATACTTTTTTCTATTTCTGTAATTTCAGAAGGAACATTGATGTTCGTGATGTGTACACGAGAACCAACTTCGTCCAATGCATCAATCGCTTTATCAGGTAAATGTCTGTCTGTAATATAACGTTCAGTCAATTTAACACAAGCTTCAACTGCTTCAGGAGTATACGTTACAGAATGGTGTGCTTCATATCTTTCTTTGATATTATTCAAGATTTGAATTGTTTCCTCTTCTGTAGTTGGCTCAATAATTACTTTTTGAAAACGACGAACTAATGCTCCATCTTTTTCGATATACTGACGGTACTCATCCAATGTTGTAGCTCCAATTGCTTGAAGTTCTCCACGAGCCAAAGCAGGTTTAAACATGTTCGCGGCATCTAAAGATCCACTAGCACCACCAGCACCTATAATAGTATGAATTTCGTCAATGAATAAAATAATATCAGGATTTTTTTCAATTTCCTGCATTACAGCTTTCATTCTTTCTTCAAACTGACCTCTATATTTAGTTCCAGCAACCAAAGAAGCTAAATCCAAAGAAATAACTCTTTTACTAAAAAGTACTCTTGAAACTTTACGTTGCACAATTCTCAATGCTAAACCTTCAGCAACAGCACTTTTCCCAACTCCTGGTTCACCAATTAATATAGGATTGTTTTTCTTTCTTCTTGAAAGAATTTGGCTTACACGCTCGATTTCTTTATCTCTACCAACGATTGGATCAAGTTTACCCATCTCTGCCATTTTAGTCAAATCACGACCAAAATTATCAAGTACAGGAGTTTTAGATTTCGGGTCTGCCGATTTCTTTTGAGCCGCAAATGACTCGCTTTCCTCTTCTGATCCACCCGGGAATTCAGCTCTAGGAGTTGTTTTTTCGTCTCTCATAGTTTCTAATTCGTCTTTCACGTTATCGTAAATTACACCGTATTTATTTAATATACGGCACGCAACATTGTCTTCGTCTTTTAAAATAGATAATAACAAATGTTCAGTCCCGATCACAGGGCTTTTAAATACTTTTGCTTCTAAGTATGTGAATTTCAATACTTTTTCAGCTTGTTTTACTAAAGGAATGTTATTTAGTGGTTGAACAGATTTAACAGTAGATTTTGTTAAGTTTTTTTCAACCTCTTGACGGATTTGAACCAAGTCTAAATGAAATTCTTTTAAAATTCGAATAGCTTTTCCATCCCCCTCTCTAATCAAACCAAGTAATAAATGCTCAACACCAATAAAGTCATTACCTAAACGTAATGCTTCTTCGCGACTATAACTAATCACATCCTTTACTCTTGGTGAAAATTTTGCTTCCATAACTTTAATTAATCTTCGCTACTAAATAAACACTAATTAGCAGATTACAAATATAAAAGTAATAAAATGTTAATAACTTCCATATTAAACCAATTTTCCACAGATTTTTGTTAGTAAAATTGAAAACCAACCTAAATCAAGAAGGGTTTTTATAACTACTTTCGTTCCTTGCAATAACTCCGTACAAATACTGTGCGTTAAAAAATAAATGTGACAATATGGCTGATGGTGAAAGAATAATCCAGATTAATATTGAAGATGAAATGAAATCGGCATACATCGATTATGCGATGTCGGTTATTGTTTCCCGTGCACT
>CANCEQ010000140.1 GCA_947375085.1 Flavobacteriales bacterium | reverse complement strand
ATCTTTTTGCACTTTAAACTGCTGCCCTGCTATCTCTACAATTGCGTACATATAGCTGTTATTAAATTACTAATTAATCCGAAAATCGGAAGACAAAGATAGAATTTTTATTTATAAAACAAAAGTTGTTAACAATTATTTTTTCATTTTAGTTCTTATCTAGTATTAAATCTCGATTGGGAGTTGCATTTCCCCCTTCGGAGGGGGATTAAGGGGGAGGATTATTTATACATGAAAGTAAAGTTCATCAAACTTTCTTCCCAAACAAAGCTTTCCAATAATTCGCAATAAACACACCTAATAATACAATGGTCATTGCGCCTATTTGAAGTATATTAATGTGTTCTCCAATCGACATACCTATTAATACAGCAACTATCGGAATAAAATAAGTCACACTACTAGAAAATAAAGGAGAGGAATTAGAAATAAGTTTATTAAACAATAAAACGGCAAATGCGGTCCCGACAATACTTAAGATGCTAATGAATCCCAGTCCCTCCATTGCGTGAGGGTTTGATTTGATTGTTTGAATAGTGTCTAATTGGAAAAAAGCAATAAGAGAAGGGAACAGAACAATGAAAAAGGCCAATGACGTAATTTCTATTGCTTTGAATTTTTGAAGGGTGAATTTAATAGTCGTTAAACTTATTGCATAACAAAGGGTTGCTAATACGACAGCTAATACGGGAAGTAATGATCCTGAAAATTGTAAGCTTTCGTTTGGATGGTTTCCTGATAAAATAAGTAAAATAATTCCAATAGTACCAATAAACAATCCTATTAATTGAATGTAGGTCAAACGGTTTTTGAAAACAAAAAAGCTGATTAATAAAGTGAAAATAGGTGTAAAACTGTTTAACATTCCCGAGTAACCCGACGAAATACCTGTTTGAGCATAGGTAAATAGAAAAGCAGGAAAGAAATTCCCACTTAAACCGACAATTCCTAAAAGGATGACTTCTTTTAAATTTTGGATGTGTTTTAAATTTCGAATAGCAAAAGGCAACAAAACAATTCCCGCAATAGTCATTCTCAACGCGCCGACTTGAGCTGCTGAAAAGATAGGTTCTGCATCCGTTGTAAACATCCCTCGTTTCATTAAAATAAATGAACTCCCCCAAATGGTTGCGAGTATTAAAAGTAATCCCCAGTTTTTAGCATCTTTTCCCATGCTGTGAAATTAGGAAATTTAGATGGAAGAACACTTTTTAATTTAAAGTCCATTTTATAAATGCATTTCTAAAAGCTTGCTATTCACCATTTTTATAGTCAGGTCTATCATCTTCTTTTTTTGGAGTAAAATTATGCTCTCATCTTTTTTTAATACTCAAAGTGCTTAAATTATTTTTTCTTAAATAATCATTAAAATCACTTAAGAACTCAAATCTTTTATCAAATCCTTGAAATACGAAATCATTTTTTGATTCTGAACAATTGTGAAAATAGGGAGGGATACTGAAATAAGCTTTACAAGATTCAGAATATGGTGTTAATTGAAAAAAAATTGATTTGTGAACAACTGTAAAATCACTCCCTTTTGGTTTTCCGAAAAATATTCCTGTACGATCGAATTCTAAATCAAGCCCCTTACATAATTCATCAATATCATTTCTCGAAAGTCTAATTAATTCATTCCTATCAGAAACATCCCAATTCTCTGGAGCAAATGATACTAATTCAATAGTGTCCAATGCGAAGAAATCATTATTGTTTTTAAGTACATTTTCTACTTTTATCAAATATGATACTCTTATTTTTTGATCTTCTCCTTTATAAAAGGAAAAATCAATTACTTTCCCTTCAAAAATATAAGTAGAATTTTTCATCACTTCCTCCGCAGTAACAACTTGAGAAAAAAGAGAATTAAAGGTCAAAGAGATAAATGAGGTAAAAATGTAGAGGGTAGTTTTCATATTCGAATTTTATGTTTTATAGGACAAACGTAGTTAAAATATTACGACAAAAATACGCTGTAAAAATCGGTTTTTTAATATTAAAGCTAAATTCTCAATTACGCCTAAAATTGACACGAATTTTACAATGACCACGCTTTTTTCATCTCCTTTTGTATTTTTTTCATTTCCTTTTGTAACCGACACTTTTGTCTAATAAAAGTCCAATTTATCAACATCGATTCAAAAACTCCCACATTTTACCACAAGCCTTTTTTTCTTGAAATCCTCGTCATTACTGAATTATTTTTCATCTTTTTGAAACCTTTTTATTCGTTGTTCGTTAGAACTTATCAACAATGTGTTTATTGGTGGTAAAAAGTGGTAGAAATCCACTATTTTTGCTCATTATAATGCTATGATAGGACTAGTAGGAGAATTTGAAGTAAAGTTGGACGCTAAAGGGCGTTTCTTATTTCCTTCCGGATTACGGAAGCAACTGTCTCCTGCTGCCCAAGAAAATTTCATGTTGAATAAAGGTTTTGAGGATTGTTTAACGCTTTACCCAATGAATGAATGGGAGAAAATAAGTGCTAAACTTTCTAAAATGAACTTGTTCAAACCTAAAAACAGAATGTTCTACAGACTTTTCCACCAAGGAGCGAAAAACGTTTCTTTGGATAATGTGGGTAGAATTCATATTCCTGTGACGCACATGGAGCGTGTTGGTTTGGAAAAAGACGCAATGATCATTGCTTACAATGATCGTATTGAAATTTGGGATAAGTCTAAATACTTCGAAATGATCGAAGGAAACATGGCAGATTTCGCTGATTTGGCGGATGAAGTAATGGGTGATTTAGATGACAACGACGAATAAACAGGAAGAAGAGTACCACGTACCAGTAATGTTAAAAGAATGCCTTGAAGGATTAGAAATTAATCCAGACGGGATATATGTTGACGTAACTTTTGGTGGCGGTGGTCATTCTCGTGAAATTTTCAAACAACTTTCTTCTAAAGGTCGATTAATCGTTTTTGATCAAGATCCGGATGCACGTAAAAATGCTTGGGAGGCAGATAATTTCAATTTTGTTGCTTCTAATTTCGCCTTTATTTCTAACCATCTGAAAATGATGGGGTTCCCAAAAGTAGACGGAATTTTAGCTGATTTGGGTGTTTCTTCTCATCAGTTTGACGATGGAAACAGAGGTTTTTCTATTCGTTCAAATGATCCGTTGGATATGAGAATGAATCAAGCAGGTGATGTTACAGCTAGAACTATTTGTCATGAGTACACCGATCGCGAATTGACAAAGATTTTCCGTGAATTTGGTGAACTTTCAAATGCCTATAAAATTGCTACTACTATCGTAATGGCAAGAGAAAATAAAAAAATCAAAACAACAGGTGATTTAATGACAATCATTGAATCGTGTGCGCCTAAATACAAAGAACATAAGTTTTTCGCTCAAGTTTTTCAAGCATTACGAATTGAAGTGAACAGAGAAATGGATGTTTTAGAACGTTTTTTAAATCAAACAGCAGATGTTTTAGCGCCAGGAGGAAGATTGGTAGTTATGTCTTACCATTCTTTGGAAGATCGTTTGGTAAAAAATTACATGAAACGTGGTTCAATCGAAGGTGAAATCAAAAAAGATTTTTACGGAAATGTGTTAAAGCCTTTTACAGAGGTGATTAGACATCCGATTGCTCCTACTGAAGAGGAAATAGAAAGAAATTCGCGTGCTCGTAGCGCTAAATTGAGAATAGCAGTTCGAAATGATGGATAATGAGTATTTAGACAAGGATGCTGTTCACGAAGAACAAAAAAAGCAAGATCCGAAGAAAGCGAAAAAAACAAAGTCTGCTACGACTAAAAAGAAACGTCCAAATACGTTGGTGCAGATTTTAAATGGGGACTTCTTAACGAAGGAGTTTGTTTTAAATAATTTGAATTTCATCTTTTTCATCATTTTCCTTTTAATCCTTCTAGTTGGGAAAGGATATTATGGAAAACAATTATCGAAAGATGCTGATAAAGCACAAGTAGAATTGAATGAATTGTCTGCGAATTATGTAGAGACGAAAGCAAAATTAGAAGAAGAAACGAGAAGATATAAGTTAATAGAAAAATTAGGACCAAGAGGATTAACAGAAACAGTAAATCCAACGAAAGTAATCCGAATTAAGAAAAAAGATTAAAGTAATGAACGAAAAGAAAGGGATATATTTTAGAACAGTCGTAGTCTATGTAGGCTTCGCTGCGCTATTGGTATATGTCCTTATCAAGACGTTAACCATTCAAATGGAAGGCAGAACAACAATGCTTTCTGATTCGAAAGAAAAAATACCGACGCGTATCATTAAAAGAATTCCAAGAAGAGGGGAAATTTTAGATGCCAATTACACACCTTTAGTTACTTCTGTTTCTTTCTATGAAATTCACATGGATCCAACGGTTATCGATCAAAAAATATTCGATGATCAAATCACAGATTTAGCAAATGGATTATCAAAAGTTCTTCCATCTATGTCTTCTAGAGAATGGGAAAATTGGATCAGAAGAGGGAGACAAAGAGGGAATAGATACTTGAATATTAAAAGCAAAGCAACAAATGAAGAACGTCGTCAATTGAATGCCTTACCAATCTTCAAATTAGGAAGAATGAAAGGTGGATTGATTGATACAGATGTTACTTCCATTCGTAAACGTCCACACAATGAGTTGATGAAGAGAACATTGGGTTACTTCAGAGCTGCAGAAGGAACTCAACCTGAATTACGAGTGGGAATTGAAGGTGCTTATAATGAATATTTATCCGGAGAAGAAGGAGAAGAAATCGAACAAAAAATTTCTACTGGTTGGAAAAAAACAGGTCAAATCGTTAAAGATGCAGTCGAAGGTGCAGACGTTGTGACTTCAGTTGATAAAGAAATTCAGGAAGTTGCTCATAATGAGTTGTTAAGTCAGTTGAAATTACAAGGTGCAAAAAATGGTTGTGCAGTTGTGATGGATGTGAAAACTGGATTTGTGAAAGCAATTGTTAATCTTTCTTTGGCGAGTGATGGCGGATACTACGAGCGTTACAATCAAGCGGTTGGAACACGTGAAGTACCAGGTTCTACTTTCAAATTGGCTTCTTTAATGGCTGGATTAGAAGACCAGAAATTTAGTATTTATGACCAAGTTTATGCAGCTCCAAAATACACGTTTTATGGTAAATCATTAAACGAAGCACACGGAGCAAATTACGGTAAAATCGATATCAAAACAGCTTTTGAATTATCATCTAACGTTATTTCTAAAGTTATCAATGATGCTTATAAAGCAGAACCTCAAGCGTTTATTGACCGTTTGAGATCGTTCGGTTTAAGCGAGCCGTTAGGAATTGAATTAGAAGGTGAGGCTAGTCCTACAATGTATGCGCCAGGTTCTAAAAGTTGGTCAGGGATTTCATTGGCATGGATGGCTGTAGGATATGAAGTACAACAAACACCATTACAAACCTTGGCTTTTTACAATGCAGTAGCAAACAATGGTAAAATGGTTCGACCACAATTTGTGAAAGAAATCAGAAGAGGGGCTGAAGTTGTTAAAACATTCGAACCAGTTGTAATGAATTCGAAAATTTGTTCAGATAAAACATTGAAAGATTTGCAAAAATGTTTGGCAGGTGTAATGAAAGATGGAACAGGAAAAAGATTGACTTCTTCATTTTTTGACATTGCAGGTAAAACTGGAACAGCAGAAATTCAAAATGAAGATATGCACTACGGAAACAAAGGAGAGAAAAAGTATTTGGCTTCTTTCGTAGGTTACTTCCCAGTTAAAAATCCAATTTATTCTTGTATCGTTTCCATTGCTGCTTCAGGAGAAAATATTTATGGTGCATCTGTATCAGGAACAGTGTTCGCAGCGATTGCTAATAAAGTATATGCAACTAGTTTGAAATACCACCAAGCGGTGAACGAGAAAAAGGTTAAAGTGAAAGATACACCAGTTTCTAAAGACGGTAATTTACACGACTTGTTGACGGTTCTAAATAAATTGAATATCCCTTATTCTGATAAAGTACAAGACGAATGGGTGAATACAGTTTCAAGTGGTAAAAAATTAGAGTTTTCAAAAAGAAATTCGAACAAAGGAGTTGTTCCTAATGTAATTGGAATGAGTGCTAAAGATGCTGTTTATCTAATCGAATCCATTGGTATGGAAGTAGATATCAGAGGATATGGAACGGTTGTAAAACAATCTTCTCCAGCTGGAACTCCAGCATTTAATGGTGGTTTAATTGAATTAATTCTGAAATAAAAATGAAGACACTGAAGGACATACTTTCTGGCGTTACCGTTCTTTCTGCGAATGGTTCAGTTGACGTGAATGTAAATGCAATCGTTTTTGATTCAAGAAAAGCGGCTGAAGGAACTGCATTTGTCGCAATTAAAGGAACTGCTGTTGATGGTCATTCTTTTATCGATGGTGTAATCGAAAAAGGATGTACGGTAATTATTGCTGAACATGAAGTGAATGTTCCTGCAAATGTGACATTGATTGTAACGGATAATTCTTCAAAAGCATTGGCTTTGATGGCGACTAATTTCTATAATCACCCATCTGAAAAATTAAAATTAGTTGGTATTACAGGTACGAATGGAAAAACAACGACTACTACATTGTTATTCAATTTGTTCATGAAATTGGGTTACAAAAGTGGTTTACTTTCTACTGTAGTAAATAAAATTGGTTCAAGAGATATTCCATCTACACATACAACTCCAGACCCAGTTGCATTGAACGAATTGTTGAATGAAATGGTGGAAGAAGGATGTACGCATTGTTTCATGGAAGTGAGTTCTCACGCAATTCACCAACACAGAATCAGTGGTTTGGTTTTCGCAGGGGGTGTTTTCACAAATATCACACACGACCATTTAGATTACCACGCGACATTCAAAGAATACATCCGTGTGAAAAAATCTTTCTTTGATGAATTACCAAGTTCAGCTTTTGCCTTGTCGAATGTAGACGATAAAAACGGAATGGTAATGATGCAAAACACAAAAGCATCGAAACACACATTCGCGTTAAAGTCTCCAGCAGATTTCAAAGTGAAAGTATTGGAAAATCAATTTTCTGGCTTGGTATTAAACTTATGTGGAACAGAGGTTTGGTCGAAATTAATTGGAGATTTCAATGCTTACAATTTAGTAACAGTTTATGCTGTGAGTGAATTATTAGGAGAAGAAAAATTAGAAGTCCTTACTGCTTTAAGTGCTTTAGAATCAGTTGATGGTCGTTTCCAATACACAACTAGCAATGGAGGAATTACAGCGATTGTAGATTATGCGCATACTCCAGATGCATTAGAGAATGTATTAAAAACGATTTCTTCTATCAGAACTAGAAATGAAGATGTCTACACGGTAGTTGGTTGCGGTGGTGACAGAGATAAATTAAAACGTCCAACAATGGCAGCAATTGCTTGTGAATTAAGCGACAAAGTAATTATCACTTCAGACAATCCACGTTCAGAAGACCCAAATACAATCATCGAAGAAATGATGGCTGGAGTGGAAGGACAACATTTCAAAAAAACGCTTTCAATCGTTGATAGAGAGCAAGCAATAAAAACAGCAGTGTCAATGGCTCAAAAAGGAGACATCATATTAATTGCTGGAAAAGGACACGAGAAATACCAAGATATCAAAGGAGTTAAACACCACTTCGACGATATGGAATTAGTAACTGAATTGTTTAATAAACTAGAGAAATAATGTTATACTATTTTTTTAAATACCTTGATTCAATGAATGTCCCTGGAGCTGGACTATTCAACTTTATTTCTTTCAGAGCTGCTATGGCTTTAATAACATCGTTGATTATCTCCATCTTTTTCGGGAAAAGAATCATCAATTTATTGCGTCGTCAACAAATTGGAGAAACAGTTCGTGATTTAGGTTTAACAGGACAAGTTGAAAAACAAGGAACACCAACAATGGGAGGTTTAATCATCCTAGGTGCGATTTTAATTCCAACATTATTGTTTGCTAAATTGCATAACATCTACGTAATCACGATG
>CANCEQ010000139.1 GCA_947375085.1 Flavobacteriales bacterium | reverse complement strand
TCTCCATATCGCTAGACTGATAAGAAGATTTTAATTTCATCAATTCTTCTATCGACAAATTTGAGAAGTCAGTTGAATCTTTGAAAACAACTTTCGAAGTATCCTGTGCTTTAAAATTTAATACAAAACAGAAAACGATAAAAAGTGTATTGTAGATTTTATTCATATTTTATCGAACTAAAACTGCGTTATTAACTATTTGAGGAGCAAGAATTAAACCTCTAGAACGAAGATTAAATGGGCTTACTTGAAATTTAGTTTTAAAGTCATCATCTTCATCCATGAATAACGATATACATGCACCGGAATAATTTAAATCTGGTTTTTCGGTAATAATCAAAATAGGTAGTTTTGCTGTTTGATTTTGAACTTCTTTAATACTTTTTGAAGAAGACTCTGCAATTATAATTACATCAACATTTTTAGATTCAGCTTCACCGATATGTTTAACAGTAATTAAAGATGACTTTTTAGCTAGTAAAGTTTTTAATTCTGCCTCAACTTTTGTCGAACCTATCACACCAATAATTAAGTTGGATTTTTTTTGTGAAAATTCAGTGTATTTTATGAAATTGAATATATAAACGGCATTTTCTTTCTGATTGAAAGATTGCCCCCAACTTATGAAAGTTGAAAAAAGCAGCGTAAAAAGTAGGATGTGTTTTTTTAAAAACGGCATTTTAATGTAACTGTTAAATGTAAATATATAATTTTTATTCATTTTTATTTTGACTTTTTAATAAATGAATAATTTATTTTAATTGTAAATTCTCTACCCATTCCTATTAATGAATTGTGAAGACCATTGTACGGTTGGATATAATACATTTTTTGATTTGTAATATTTCGAATTCCAAAACCAAAATTTAGACCATTTTTTAGGTTCATAGTTCCGAAATAGAGATTTAGTTGGTGTTGTGGCGCATATTTTGTTATTAAACCTTCACCATTTATATCCACAGAAGTATAACCAAATCGCTCACCTATAAAATGTAAAGAAGAGCTTAGAAATAAGTTTTTAGTTAAGTTAATTGTAGCTTGAATATTTGCTTTGTGATTTGCAATACCCAACGATTCATTTCTTCTATTAGGAATTGCTTGATATTCATTAATGTTTTTATTTCCAACTGTATAAAAAGAATAGGAGGAAGAGATTGCGCCAAAAGTTGATTTTAATTTATATTCAATTTCAAAACCTTGAGAACCAATGTTTTTGGAGGAATTTAGATAACCAGTAGTATAACTATTCGAATCTAACGTAACAACATAGTTGATTGCGTTTTTAGTTGTAATGTCAAAAGCATTCAGTGTTAAATACGATAGTTTTCCCAGCTGAAATCCAAATTCTAATTCAGCTGTTTTTGTTTGTTCAGGTAAAATTTTAGTCGAATAGCTTGATTGAATATTTTCAATCGAAGGAGCTCTAAATGAAGAAGCATATAGTGCTTTTATATTAAAGAATCCTATTTTTTTAGTTACACCTAATCGAGGATTTAGTGAACTTCCAAATGCAGTATTTACATCATATCTTAAACCTGCTGTTATGTTTGCAAATCTTGTTTTAAAAAGTGTTTGTACATAGGGAGCGTAATTAAAATAAGTTACTCTTTTAGTTGAATCTTTTAAAAATAATTGTGTTCCATGTTTTATTGCTTCATCATAGTATGAATCAATACCGAATACTATATTGATTGTTCGGTGAATATCCCAAATTCCTGTAGCATTTAATCGAAAGCGATTAGTAGTTATATGATAATTTAAGGTGTTTAAAAGAGAATCATTTTCATTGATTATCGATTGCCATGGTTGTGCTAATTTTAAATTGATTTTTGATTGAATTTGAAATGTTTTAGAGAGTTGTTTTTGATGTTTTAATTCGATAAAGTTCGTTAAATAGTTGGTAGGTATTTTTTTAGAGAGTACAGAGCCATAACCGTCTCTAATCGAAGTGTATAAATTGTTTTTAATAAAACGTGCAGAAAATCCTTTGTATTTTAAACCGATATTTAAGTCATAAGCAAGTATATTAGAATTTTTTTTCAAATCATAACTAGCACCGTATACATCTGTATATATCTGATTACTGAAAATTCCTTTATTTGCATATCCTGAAACAGTATATTCTAAATCTTTGTGTTTTCCTCCAAAAGCTAGATTGAAATTCGTTCTTGCTGTAGCATTTTTAGTTTGGCCAACAGATGAACTAAGGTGCAATCCATTTAAATCAGTAGCATTTTTAGTTAAAATATTTATAACTAAGTATTCAGCATATCCTCCATAATTTGCTGATCCAGGGCCTCTTATAATTTCAATTTTTTTAATTTGATTAATTGGATATTGTTGAAATAACTGAACTGTACCGTAATCGATTTCGTTCATTTCTTGTCCATCAATCATTAATAAGACTTTTCCTTCTTGAGCACTAAGTCCTCTGATAGAAATTGAAACTGATTGAAAAACGTCGCCATTAAGCTCAATTCCAGGAACCATTTGAAGAATGTCAATTAAATCTCTTGCACCGCTTTTATTTATTTCTTCATCTGTAATTACACTTACAACCGAAGGACTTTTTTTAATCGAAAGCGGTTTTCTAGAAGCTACTTCAATAGAGGAGTTTATTAGTTTCTCCATATCTGTCGAATTATAACTCGATTTTAGTTTTATTAATTCTTCTAAACTGTATTTAGAAAAATCAGTTGTATCGGTTATCACCACTTTAGAAGTGTCTTGTGAAAACGATAAAAATGAGAGATTTATGAAAATCAAATAAAATAAATTCTTCATACTAAATTAAATTAACACCCTGAAAGGGTTTTGTATAATACCATAAGACCGAAGTCCTTTGGCAAACTCTAAATTACTAAATAGTCCAGAAAGGATTAATCTAGTAACAAAGAGTTAAGTCTTATGAATAAAAAAGCAATTAATAAGCCCTGAAAAGATGAAATCAACACTCTGTTAAAATTATACTTTATGAAAGAAAATATAATTTCAAACTCAAAAATAACAATTAAACATTTAAAAATGTTTATATATCGTTTTATAAGTGTAATTCATCGTATTTTTTTTATTTTTAGCCTAAAACTACATTTTCACATATTCCGTTTTATAAAGTTCTAATTTTAGATTTTTTTAATTTAGAATAAAACTCTTTATATATACTGATTTTGGTCATGTTAAGGAAAATTATTTAAATATATATTTGAAACATTAATTAAACTTTTTACGAATGGAATCTAAAAAAACAACTCTTAAACAACTATTCATTTTTTCTTTACTTATCGTTCCAATTTCACTACTGTTAATTTTGGTTTTAAGTTTGTTTTTTGTTGATTATCAGCAGGTTTTTTTAGCTGTTGCAATTGGGGTACTTGTATTAGGATTGGTTTTTTCAATTATTGGTTTAAATTCTTTTTCTAGAAGAATTCAAGAATCTAATTCGGCTTTGGATTATTTTGTAAAAAATAAAAATACAAAAATCAGTAGTAGTTCTAATGATGAAATAGGAGGTTTGATTATAAAATTTGCTGAAATATTAGATAATCAAAAGAACGTTTTTGAAGAGGAGTTAAATAAGACTCAGGACGAGCTTAATCAAGTCACTAAAAGTTATGAAGCTTGTAAACGTGAAAATGATGTAAGAGTGAAGTTAATTGATTCAATGTGTTTGGTTTCTGAAACAGATTTAAAAGGATATATCACCTCTGTAAATGATAGATTCTGTGAAGTTGCCCAATACAATAGAGAAGAATTAATTGGAGCTAATCATAATATTGTTCGTCACCCAGACATGCCGAAAGAAGCTTTTAAAGCAATGTGGGCTACTATAGGTAAAGGAGATATTTTTAGAGCATTTGTAAAAAATAAAAGAAAAGACGGAACGCCTTATTATATCGAGGGTGCTTTTATGCCTGTTTTAGGTGAAAATGGGAAACCTGAAAAATACCTAGGAATTCGTTTTGATGTAACAAAAGAAACGTACGAAAAACAAGCTGCAATCGGAATTGTAAATGCATTAGATGCATCATACGCATACATCGAATTTGACACAAAAGGAATTATTCTAGCAGCTAACGATATTTTCTTAAAATTAATGGGCTACTCATTGCAAGAAATTATTGGTAGACACCATAGAATTTTTGTAGAACAATCAGTTGCAAATACAATTGATTATATTAAAAACTGGGAAGATTTAGAGAAAGGGGCTTCATTACAAGGTAATTATAAGTTTGTCTCAAAAACAGGAGAGTTTAAGTGGTTACAATCTGTTTATTCCCCAATTAAAGATGATATGGGGCGTATTGAGAAAGTGGTGAAAATTGCGACAGATATCACTTTAACGACAAATGCAGCTAAAGAAACGAAGAAAGCATCGAATGAAGTGACTAGGGTGTTGAATGCAATTACAGCAGGAGATTATTCTCAAAAATATTCAATTGATTCAGCTGAAGATTTAAAATTGATGGGAGCTTCACTGAATAAAACAATAGATGTATTGTTAGCTCAAAAAGATCATGAAATTGAAAATGTAAAATCTTCAGAAGAGGTAAGAAGGGTAATAAATGCTTTAGCTGAAGGAGATTTAACGCAACGTTATTCAATTGATTCGAAAGGTGAATTGAAAGTGATGGGTGAAGCGTTGAATAAGACAATTGACATTTTGGAAGATTTGATTGAAAAAGTAGTGAATAACGCCAATAAAATATCTTCTGCAAGTCAAGAAATTTCTCATTCAGCCCAGCAATTATCTGAAGGAGCAACCAATCAAGCAAGTTCTGTTGAAGAAATTTCATCTTCAATGGAAGAGATGACAGCCAATATTCAGCAAAACACAAGTAATTCGAGACAAACAGAAAAAATTTCTACAAAAGCAGCAGTTGATATTTTAGAAAGCAAAGATTCTGTTTTAGAAACTGAAAACTCGATGAAAGTGATTGCAAATAAAATCACAATTATTGGTGAGATTTCGAGACAAACGAATTTATTAGCGTTGAACGCTGCTGTTGAAGCAGCAAGAGCAGGTGAGCATGGTAGAGGGTTTGCGGTGGTTGCAGCAGAGGTAAGAAAGTTAGCTGAAAGAAGTCAGGCAGCAGCGACAGAAATTGACGAGGTATCTGCTAAAAGTGTATATATCGCACAAAAATCAGGTCAAATGTTAAGTGATGTAGTTCCTAATATTCAATCTACATCCGATTTAGTTCAAGAAATTACAGCATCAAGTATAGAGCAAAGTTCTGGAGCAGAGCAGATTAACAATGCGATTCAAAATTTGAACAATGTTGTTCAAGATAATGCAGCAACAGCTGAACAAATGGCTGCAGGTGCTCAAGAATTAAACGCTCAAGCAGAAGAATTGCAAGAAGCGGTATCGTTTTTTAAAATAGAAGGTTCGCATACTACAGAGAAAAAAACAGAAACTAAATCATTTAAAACAATACCGAAATCGACTGTGAAAACAGAAACTAATCTAAAAAGAGATGCTGGTTTTAAAATAAATCTTGACGCTGATAATTTAGATGATGATTATATGTCGTTTTAATGAAATAGGATTTATTTTTTGATATTAGGGGCGGACGGATAAACATAGAATCGGAATTAATTCCGATTCTATGTTTATCCTTAATTGTTTATCCTTAATTGTTTATCCTTAATTGATTGTTTGTGATTTTTTAATTCTAAATGATTGTAATTTATAGGTTTATAATAATTTTAACATATTGTTTAACTTTTACAGGTGTTTTTTTTATTTTTTTCCACAAAAAGCAAAAATCTTTATATTATTTTTATAAATCAATTCAGTATTGATATAAAATTATTATACTTGTTTTAGTTTAAAATTCAGACGGATAGATAATATGAAAAAAAAATTACTTTTAGGTGCAACTTTGTTTGCGGGATTAACATTTGCTCAAACGGCGGAAGCTGAAAAACAAACAATTCCATCATCAGACTCAACAAAAGAGTACAAAGGTGCTTTTACTTTTAATGGATATTTAGATGTAAATTATTTTCATAATTTGAATAATCCTCAAAATGGAAGTAATTTAGGAGCATCTGGATTTGAAAGAGCTTTTGATCAAAAAGCAGGTCAATTACAATTAGGTTTAGTTCAAACAAAAATATCGTATGTACATAAAACTACTGAAGCAGTTGTTGATTTAACATTTGGTCCACACGCAGATTTAGGAAATTATGGAAACGTTTTAGGGCCTTTGACATCTTCTACTCCAGGTTCTGATAGTAAAACTACAACTGCTTTAGCAATTAAACAAGCTTATTTCAATTGGAAAGCGACGAGTAAATTAACGTTTACTGCTGGTCAATTTGGTACTCATATTGGTTATGAAGTAATTGATGCACCATTGAATTTTCATTATTCATTGAATAATTTATTTAATAATGGTCCTTTCTATCATATTGGTGTGAAAGCGGCTTATGCATTTACAGATAAAGTTACTTTAATGGGTGGTATTGTGAATAATTGGGATAATCTATACGATAATAATAGATATAAATCAATCATTTCTCAATTGGCTTTATCTCCAAATGATAATACTAAATTGTATTTTAACTACATTGGAGGAGATGAAAATAGTGAACTACATTTTAATAAAAAAGATGCTACTCATGGTTTCAAACAAATGTTAGATTTTGTTGGAACATTTCAATTAACAGATAAATTTAATTTAGGCGTAAATGCAGTAATAGGGCAAGTTGGATTTGACGATACTTTATTAAATGTTAGAGATAAAAGAAATTGGGGAGGTGCTGCACTTTATTTGAACTATGCATTTACTAAAAAATTCAATTTAGGAGCACGTGTAGATTTTTTAGATAATACACAAGGTGTTCAATATATTGGTAAAACTGATGTAGTAAGTGGAACATTAACTGGTGTTATTAAAGTAGATGACGAGCATTTATTAATTAAGCCCGAAATTCGTTTTGATAACTATAAAAAATTCGATTATACAGGAGCTGATGCAGGTAATATTCAACAGTTTATGGATGCAAATGGAAATTATACTAAATCTTCTCAAATTACAGTTGGTTTAGCATTGGTTTACAAATTTTAATTATTCATACAATTTTTATTATATAACAACCTTTTTTGAAAAGGTTGTTATATTTGTTTGACAGAGTATATATTATTGCAATTAAATTAAGTGTTTTAATATTTACTATATTTTAAAATTTATTACTTTACTTCTAGATTTTTTAGACATTTCACAATTAAATTTTCTACTTATGAATAAAATAAAGAACATGACAATTAAGCAAAAGATGACTTTTGTCTTATTGTCAACACCGTTAATTTTAGCTCTTGTCTTGACCTACTTTTCAGGGGTTAAAGTTGTTGAAGGATATAACAATCCAAAATCAGCTATTGCTGAAAGAACTTCGGATGCAATTTTAGATAAAATTGACCGTAACTTTTACGAGCGTTTTGGAGATGTTCAGGCTTTTGCTTACAATCGATTAGCTGTTGGTTTAGTTTCTAAGTCAGCTACTGGCGAGTCGTTGGTAAATAAAGGAGAAGCTCAGAATTTCATAAACACAATGACTGCCTATTATGTTTTGTATGACTTAATGATGGTAGTAGATCTAAATGGAAAAGTTGTAATGACAAATAGTTTAGATAAAGCTGGAAAAGAAATTCCTACTTCATTTTTGAGATACAGCAACTTTGCATCTGCAGATTGGTTTAAAGCTTGTACTTCATCAGTAGGTCCAGAAGGAGGTGCTTGGTATTCAGATTTCATGCGTGACGATAATGTGGCTAAAATCTACGGTTCAAAAGGGTATGGAATGGGGTTTGCTGCTCCAATTAAAAATGATGCTGGTAATGTTATTGGTGTTTGGTACAACTTTGCAAATTGGTCTGAAGTAACTCAAGGAATTCGTAAAGATGCTTTTGAAAAGTTGAAAGCGGAAGAACCTGAAGCATTGATTTTAATTTCTGATAAAAACAATAAAGTTATTGATGCGGATGATGAAAAATTAATTGATTCTTCATT
>CANCEQ010000138.1 GCA_947375085.1 Flavobacteriales bacterium | reverse complement strand
AAACTTCAAAAAGATATTGAAAACGGAGATGGTCATCGAAAGAAATACGGTGAATATGTTTTATTTGAAACAAAAAAAGTAAAACAATTAACTGGTGTTTTAAACCATTATGTGAAAGGAAGAAAAAAAGCAATCAATACCAGTTTGGCCTATCATGATAGTTTATATGATTTTGCTTTTGAACTTATTACTGAATAACTGAACACCTTTTTAATACCTAAATAATTAGTAATATGAAACTTATCATATTTATTTTGCTTTTCCCCTTTTATTCGTTTTCACAAAATGAGTATGATTGTTTAATAACAAAAGCTGAAATTAACTTAAACAAAAAAGATACATTAGAAGCATTAAGCAATTATTTACAGGTATTAAGTTTTAAAGAATCAACACCTTTCGATTATTTAAATGCTATTTTATGTGCTTCTTCTTTACAACATGATTCATTAACCTATCATCTTTTATGTCAAGGAACTTTAAGAGGTTTAACAACTGATAAAATCAAGGAAATTAATTTAACAAATTTCAAAACCACACCTTACTGGGAAAATTACCTTCATAAGAAAGATTCTATTTATTTAATTTATTCAAATCAATTAGATAGAGAATGGGTTGATGCTATTAATAATATGAAGTATATAGATCAAAAAATACGAAATTCATATTTGAATCTTTCGAAAGATTCATTAAAAAATTCGGAGCTTCAAAAATTATTTATGAAAACAATTGACTCTTTGAATTTTATAAATTTACTTGATTTAACGCGTAAAAAAGGCTTTCCTACTCGAAATACGGTAGGATATTACAATTTTAATTATGTTTGGTTGATTTTATGGCATCATAGAGGTTTAGAATATTATAATAATACTTTGTGGATTCAAATTAAACCCTACATAAATGATGCAATCAAAAAGGGTGAAATCCCTCTCGATTTTTTAACTGGATTTGAAGATTTTTATAATTTTGAAATGAATCAACCTATCTGTTACGGAACATTATTTTCTTATTATAGATATTTTCCTGAATACAATAAAATACGTGTTTTTGAAGTCGATAAATTAGATGAAAGAAGAAAAGAAAAGGGATTGTGTCCAATCAAATTACATCTTGAATCATTATCACTTCCAATGCCTGAAGGATTAAAAATTAACAATTAATAATTCAAAATTTTTATTCCTTTCTCAAAATTAACGTTAAAAATTTTTCAATTTTAATCTCCTTAATTAGAATAATTGTATCTTTCTACTATGAAAATTATCATTCTATTTTTATTCATACTAGTATTTGCTCCTGTCGCTTTTTCGCAAGAAGGAAGTGACCAACAATTGGCGCAATATTATTATGGGAATGGAGATTACGATAAAGCCGTTTCATACTACCAACGATTATTCGAAAGGGAAGGAAATAAATTTACATTTAACCGTTATTTTGAATGTTTGGTGAAAACAGAAAATTTCAAGGAAGCGGAAAAAGTTCTTAAAAAACAGATTGCTGCCGACCGAACAAATTACGAATACAAAGTAATGCTTGGTGAGTTTTATGAGCAGACAAAAAACGAAGAAAAAGCAACCAAAATATACGAGGATTTAGTCGATGATTTAACACCCAATCCATCCGAAATTTTAGAAGTTTATCACGCCTTTAAATCGAAATCAAAAAACGATTTTGCTTTTCAAACCTTGGAAAAAGGACGTAAATTATTGAAGGATAATTTTCCTTTAAACATTCAATTTGCTGAATATTATTTCGCCACAAATCAATTAGAAAAAATGATTGATGAATATTTAAGTTTGTTGGATAAAGAAAATAATACCCAAGAAACGATTCAAGCAATGATCTCAAAACAAATCGACTTTTCGCAAGATTCAAATAAAGAATACGATTTATTACGTCAAAAGCTGTTAGAACGCATTCAGAAGAAACCAAACGATGTTGTCTATTCTGAAATGATTATTTGGCTTTTTATCCAAAAGAAGAATTTTAACAGTGCCTTGATTCAAGTTCAAGCGTTAGACAAAAGAGAGAAAGAAGGCGGAAGAAGGGTGTACGAATTGGGAACGATTTGTGTCGAAAATAAAGAGTACGAAACGGCCCGAAAAGCATTTCAATATGTTATCCAATTAGGTACTGAACAGATGTATTATTTGGCTTCAGAAAAAGCATTATTGAACACCCGTTTTTTAGAGGTTACGACCAACCGAAATTACTCATCCGAAGAATTAGCTGCGACGGTTTTAGAATATGAAAATGCACTTCAACGCGTTGGAAAAAAACGAACAAGTCTTCCTTTGATAATGGAAATGGCACATATACAAGCCTTTTATTCGAACCAGGCTCCTATCGCAATTGCAAGTCTAGAAGATGCGTTAAAAATGCCAACATTGACCGATTCTGAACGTTCTGAAATCAAAATGGAATTAGCCGATATTTTGGTATTGAAAGGTGACATTTGGGAAGCTTCATTGTACTACATGCAAATCGACAAAGATTTTAAATTTGAACCAATCGGACACGAAGCGAAATTTAAAAATGCGCGTATCTTTTATTACGATGGAGAATTTGATTTCGCACAATCACAATTGAGTGTATTAAAAGAATCAACTTCAAAATTAATCGCCAACGATGCGATGAAACTGTCTTTATTGATTACAGATAATTTCGGAATTGATAGCAATTATACTGCAATGACTTGGTTTGCAAATGCGGACTTGTTAATCGAACAACACAAATACGATGAAGCGTTTGTACTGTTTGATAGCATCGTTAAAAAATTTCCGTATCACAGTTTAAGCGATGAAATCTTATTGAAAAAAGCCAGAGCAATGCAGCTACAAGGTAAATGGACAGAAGCTGTAGCTTATTTAGAAGAATTACTAAAGTATTTTAAAGCAGATATTCTAGCAGACGATGCGCTGTTTCAATTAGCTGAAATCTACGAAAACCAGTTAAACGATAAAGAAAAAGCAGCTGAATACTATAAAAAGATACTTTTCGATTACAAGGGAAGTTTATACGTAGTAGAAGCTAGAAAACGATTCCGAGCACTTCGTGGGGATAAAACGGAAGAAGAATTGTAATTTCTAGACTAAATTACCTCATCCTTATTCCTTTATATTCACTTTCATTCTTGATTACAATGTAACGAAAGAATCAACAATGCGTTATATATTCAACAAATTGTTTCGGAATGAATAAAATCCTACTTATACTTTTCTTTCTTTTCTTTGCGTTTAAAGGGATTACGCAAGATTCACTTTCAGTAAACTATTATTTGAAAAATGATTTAATTGTATATCCTTATAAATATATCAAATCTGGGTATTATGAGATGAATTTGAATGTAGATTCATTATTTCCTTATGTCCAAAATGAAAATGGGGAAATTGAACAAAATCAAAAATTTGTAGATAATAAAAAAGAAAGAAAAAATTATCTATATTATTCTGATTCACTTAAATTACAAGATGATTTTCAGTATTATACAAATGGAATGGGTTCAAATATCCCCCCTTTTTTAGATACGGTTGCGGACGGAAAATATAAAATGTTTTACAATCCAATACCTTATCAAGATGGAGACACCCTTAAATTTTTAAGAAATCAAATTGCGATTATTTACGAGGTAAAAAACAATTTAATCAATGGTGAATCATATTGGTTTACTCCTTTTAGTCAAAGGTTGTATAAACAAGGAAAATATGTGAACAGTAAAAAAGAAGGAAATTGGTGGATGGAAAATCAAAAAGTAATCACCATACCCACAAATGAAACCTTTACCCAATCCTATATTACCAAATGTCAATTTAAAGAGAATTTACGAGATGGTAGAGAAGTAAATATCACTTGTCCGGCTGATTATAATAGTCCCTATAATATGACAGCAATTTGGGATTGGAAATATGATACCTTACAGAAATACACTAAATATTACGATTCCACTTTACTTATTGAAGGAAACTTTCACCCAAAAGAAGATGAATGGACATTTTGGGATTGGAAAGTAAAACCTAATGAATCTGGATTTTCGTTGAAATCATCCAATTTATATTTATATGAACATTTTTTTACGAATAAAGAAAGGAAAGAAGGAAGAGGTACAATTATTAGATCAAAATTTGATATTCAATATTTAAATGATTCTTTGGACTATATTCATTATGGCCAATCTGGAAGTAGGTCAATGGCAGAATTTTTAATGTACGGAGACGGTTTCAATTGGAATTATTATTTTCATCATATATGTGGGGCTTTAAATAACTTTTATTTTGTAAGATTACCCAATGATGCACAGTTTAAATACCATGAAGGAGAAATTTTATGTGATAATTATAAAATTTTAGTTTATGATAATAAAGATTATGATTATTCATATCAGCATAGTTGGAATCAATTAACAAATTCTGATGGCTATGAATTTTTTTATAAATTCTACGAAAGATATTATAAAAACGGACAATTGTTTTTCAAATTCAAATTGGATGAAAATGGAAATTTAGAAAGAGAAAACGATACTATTTTTTGGGAATCAGGTTTACCAATGAATATTGTTCGATTTGATTCAATCAAACAAGAGTATGAACAAATTATTTATGATAGTCTTGGAACTATTGTAAAACACAAAGTTTACTTTGAAGATGGTAGCTTAAAAATTGATTCATTAAATATTGATACTACCATTATAACTATAGAAAAATTCAAAATTATAAATGACTTAAAATATAAGTTTAGCAATTATAATAATATCTACGAATATTGCATTTTTGATGTTTGTTCTAAATCGGACTCAATAGCTATTTTTAATCAATTGTTTAATTCAAATAAAAAAGAGATAAATGACCTTAAAGACACAACTCTTCTAATTTATTCTTTAATAGATACTGTTCAATCAAAAACAACAAATTTGTTTTTTAATCCAAAATCACTAAGTGGGAAAATTTCCTTTTCAGATTATCATTTTAAAACTTTTCGATTTATTAAAGATTCCATTTATGTTATCGAAAAATATATAATACAAGATTTTGAAATTACGAACGAGTATATTATTCCGCAATTTGAAATTTATACAACACTAGAAATTCGTCGTTATTGTTTGAATTTATATCGAATTAGAAGTTTATTAAAAGACTATAAAACTGCTGACAAGAAATCAAAATGGAATGAAATCACCTTAAAAAATAAGCTGTTTACGGGTAAAATTAAAATTGATTTTGCTGAGAATGATAGTATTAATTATCATAATGACACCTTATTTTTAAAAATAAAGGATTTAGAATATTTTACTTCTTTTTATTTTAATAATACAGAGAAAACGATACTTTTAAATTGTCTAAATGGAAAGATTCAGCTTATATCAGTTTATACTAATATAAATAAACTTAAAATCTATGAAAAGTCAATCAAAAAGAATAATATAACTATTGAAAAACATTTTAAAAATGGAAAAATAATACAATTAATACAACAGAAAAACAATCTTTTAAATGGCGAACAAATTACTTTTTCAGAAACAGGAGATACTTTATCTTATGGTAACTATTTAAATGGAAAGTATTTACAAAGTAAGTTGAATGGAAAACAGAATGGATCAAATGAATATGGAGGTTTAACCATTCATAATTATAAAAATGGATTTTTAGATGGGGAAACTATTGAATATATTGATAATAAATTAGTTTGTATCAAAAACTACAGTAATGGTATACAAAAAGGTTTAACTACTCATTATGATTACTTGAATCATTTTACGAAATACGTAAATTGGTCGAATAATGAAAAAGATTGTGCTGTAATAATTAAAGATTCCTTAAATCATATACTTGAAAGCTTTTTTTATAAAATGTTGAAAGATAAATATGGCTATCAAGCTTTTAATCCTGATGGAAGTACTTATTATGCAAGCTATTTTTATTACCAATTGGAAGGTAACTATACCGTTTATTATCCTGATGGTAGTATCCATAAAAAAACCAAATTTAAAAATAACGAAATAATAGATACTCTTTTCATTTTCAATACTGATCACACTTTACACAAACTTATTTTACCTATTGAAAAAAGAACCAAACTAAAAATAATCGATTTTGTAAATAATCAGAAAGTGAAAGAACTTACTATCCTTGACTCTTTGAGAGGAAACGATGTTGCATTATATATATTTTTTAATGATTTAAATGAGTATAGCTGGCAACTCGATAATGATTATTTTAGAATGATTAAAAAACCAGCTTACAATGATTATACAACTAAAGAAGATTTTTGGCACAAACTTGAATTAAAAACACATGTGATAGAATACAATAATTCAAATATTAGTAGTGGAAATTATTTTCAATCATTAGATTCTAAAGAAAAACTAAAATTTGGAAAATGGACATATCATACTTCGGGTAGAGATAGTTTTTATACGATTGATTACTTTAAAATAATCAATATTTCCAACCTTTATTATTGGGACTTAGGAAATATTAACTATCAATTCGAACTTAGAATCCCAAAAGAAAATTCAGTAGACACAATCATTTTCTACTCAACTGAGCTTTACACCCAATTTGATAAAAACAACCAGAAAACAATAGAAAAATACGTTATTGATAATCAACCCTTGTACAATTGCGGTGATAAAGAAACCTATGAAATAAAAACCTATTATGTAGCGTATGAAAAAGATACAAGCATGCATTTAGTAAATGGTTGGTTTAAAAACTATTATCCAAATGGGGTAATTCAGAGTCAAGGTTTAAATAAAAATGGGTTACCAACTGGAGTGTGGAAGTATTACAATGACAATGGATCGCTAAGAGAAATTGGTCGTTATAACTACGGAAAAAGAGATGGTCGTTGGTTAAGTGGCGATCTGTCAAAAATTGCCTACCTCGGCGACATTTGTTTAGACTTAGATAAACCCGAAAACATTGAATACCAAAAGCAATTGGAAAACCAATTAAAAATTAGAGAAGTGTTTTTTAAAAATGGTGTGGAAATAAGTAGTTCTTATTTTGAAGTATCTAAATAACTTACCTCATCACCTTCAACGTACTGTATTTCGTAATTACTTTTCCTTTAGCGTTATAACCTGTGATGTAATAAATGTAATTTCCTTCTGGAACTTGATCTCCTTTTAAATCAACTCCATTCCATTTAAAATCAGCATCATCTGATTTATAGACAACGTTATTTTGATTGTCCATCACTACAACTGAAAAGTCTTTTATTCCGGCAGACTTAATTGAAAAGTAGTCGTTTGATCCATCGTTGTTTGGTGTAAAAACGTTGGGTAAATTTTCAAACGAATTGTCTTCTTGCTGTTCTACTTTTTGTTTTTCTCTTTGAAGTTCTTGATGTGTTGTTTTCGTTGTTTTTGAAACTGTTTTTTCAGCCTGACCATCAGGAGAATTTTTGATCGTCGTAATGATCTCTTCTGTCGTCTCTGTACGAATAGTCGTAACTGCTTCGCTTCGGTGATCGTTAGAATGTCCGGAAATTAATTCGTTTTTAATAATAACTTCTTGATTATCAATCTTTTTATTTGGTGCTGATGTTCTTGTGTTTTTTGATGCAACTACTACCTCTTTCGTTTCTACGAATGATTTTGTTGTATTTGATTTTGAAACGTGTTCTTTCGGGGCAATTGTTTCTTTCGTTGGTGTTTTAGTCACTTCTGAAGGTGATAAAAAGACATATCCTCCAATCGCAACAGCTGCTGCGATTGAACTTCCGATGATAATTTTAGACAATACTGTTTTTCCTACTACCGCAGAAGTTGCAGCAGGAGAAGCTATTTTTGAAGCAATAGAATTCCAAAGCTCTGGGTTCACCTTCGCTTCGTAATTTCCTAGTTTTTCAGAAAATAAATCCTTTAATCTATCTTTTTCTTCACTCATTTACTTTCGCTTCTAATCTGTTTCTCAAGTACCCTTTTGCTCTCATATATTGAGATTTTGAGGTACTCTCGCTAATCCCTAATGTTGTTGAAATTTCTTGGTGACTATAGCCTTCAATCGCGAACATATTGAAAATTACTTTATACCCATCTGGCATTGAATTTATCAATTTCATTAAATCTTCAGCATTTAATCCTTCAACTATAAAATCTTCGTTTCCAATTTGATAATCAACTGTATCAAT
>CANCEQ010000137.1 GCA_947375085.1 Flavobacteriales bacterium | reverse complement strand
ATTTTGCAGTTGAATCGATTTACAATGAAATGTTAGGTCAAGATGGACAAACTGATTTTTTATGCATCAGTTATTCAACACCAGATATTGTAGGCCATGCTTTCGGACCGTATTCAGTTGAAATGGAAGATTTGTATATTCGATTGGATTTAGAAATTGCTAGATTGATTAAAGAATTAGAAGCGAGAGTAGGTAAGAACCAATTTACGTTGTTCTTAACAGCAGATCACGCAGTTGTTCCTGTACCTCAATACCTATTGGATAAAAAATTACCTGGAGGGTATTTATTTTTAGAGAACAACTTAATTCAATTAGATGAGGAAGTGAAATCTGAATTTGGTGCTGATTTGATTCTTTCAGAAGAAAACAATAACATTTATCTAGATCACGAAACAATCAATTTTCTTAAAATTAATAGAAGAGATGTAGAAAATTTTATAGCTGAAAGAATTGCAAATTGGGAAGGAGTGAAAAATGTATATACTTCAGAAGATTTGAATAATTCTTCTATGGATAATGGTTGGAAAGATATGATTCGTTTAGGGTATGTTCCGAATGAAAGTGGAGATGTTATTTTTATGTTGGAACCAGGTTATCTTCCTAAATCAAAAGATTCAGAGAAATCAAGAAAAGGTACAAGTCACGGTTCTGCTTTTAATTATGACACACACGTCCCTTTGATTTGGTATGGGAAAGGTATTTCAAAAAAGGAAATTTTTAGGAGAATTAATATCACTGATATCACAGCAACATTGGTTCATTTATTAAATGTGCAAAAACCAAATGCAACAACAGGAGAACCGATTTTAGAAATATTAGAGAAGTGAAATTTTAGATTTTGAAGGTTTGGTTCTAAATTAAACTTACTTTGATAATTTGTTCAGAATTGTCGGTTGCGATTGCTTCTGCACTTATTTTTATTCCGACACACCATAAAATTTTCTCCTCATCTTCAACGATAAAAATATTCTTTTTTAAATGAGAAGGTGTTTTTGCATCTTTGATAATATCAGAAAGTAATTTACTACCTTTCATTCCGAGCGGTTTCATTCGATCTCCGATTTCCCATTTTCTGATAGTTAATTTTCCTTTTATTTTTTTTGAATCAAGGTAAATTATCTCTTTTGAGAAAGTAGAAGGAAGATGGTCTATTTCTTCAATAATAAGTTTTTGATTAGAATTGTAAATGCTTGATTCTTTGATGAATACAAAGTCATCACCTTCTCGAATTATTGAACTATATTGAAATGAATTAGTTGAAAGGGCTACTTTTTTACCCTTTGAGCTGTTCTTAATTTTTCAACTTCAACTTGTATTCCAGCTTTTTGTTCTAATTGACGAAACAATTCATTTTTTTCGAAAGAAGAGAGTGAATCATAAACTGAAAAAGACAGAGTTGAATTTGATTGTAAATCTTTAACCAAAGGAGAAATTTTGCTTTCTAATTCCAATTGGGTTTCTTGAAATTTTCGAACTAATAAAAGTATACTTTCGGTTAATTCTGGTAATGAATTGGTTATTTCAGGAATTAAAATATTTCTTAAAATGTTGCGAGAATATTTATTTGTTTTATTTGAGTAATCTTCTCTCCAACTAATAGTATTATCCTTTGCAAATTGAATGATTTCGGCTTTTGAAAAAGGTAGTAAAGGTCGAATAAAGCGATCGTTGTTTTCTTTCATGCAAGCCATCCCCATAATCCCTGATTTACGAGCAATGTGCATAAAAAAAGTTTCGATTTGATCATCTTGATGATGACCTAAAGCGATATAATTATCAATAGAAAGAATTTTCTTTTCATTAAAAAAATCATACCGAATCTGACGTGCTATTTCTTGAAGATTTCCTCCTTTTTTATCTAATATTGGTTGTAGTTCAATATTTTTTAAATGAAATGGTATATTGAAATTGAGACAGGTTTCTTCGACTAATTTTTGGTCATCAATTGAATCTTGACCTCTTAAATTGTAATTAACGTGTAAGACTTCAACATCCCATTTAGCTTTTATAAAAATAGAAAGAAGAGTCATTGAATCAACACCGCCACTACAAGCTAAAAAAATCTTTTTAGAAGATAGAAACGCCCATTTTTGATTAATATGTTGGTAGATATCACTCATTCATTCCGTCTAGAATTCGTTTGACTTTCACTAAACATTCTTCGTATTCCTTTTCAGGATCAGAAAGAATTGTAAGAGCACCTCCAACTGAGCAAGATAAATAATTATTTTTTTGATTGTATAATAGAGATCGAATCACCACATTGAAATCAAAGTCACCATTTGGTTTTATGTAACCAATTGACCCTGAATAGACTCCTCTTTTGAATGATTCATGTTCTTCAATCAATTCCATTGCTCTTATTTTAGGAACGCCGGTCATTGATCCCATTGGGAAAGTAGCTTTAATAATATCGGTAAAACTAATAGATTCTGCAATCTCGCAGCTAATTCTAGAAATCATTTGATGAACAGTTTCAAAACTATAGATTTGGCAAAGTTCTTCAACTTGAACACTGTTTTTTGTTGCTATTTTTGATAAATCATTTCGAACTAAATCGACAATCATCACATTTTCAGCTCTTTCTTTTGGATCTGAAACGAGTGCTTGAATGAGTTCATCATCTTCCGCTTTTGAAAATCCTCTTTTAGCAGTTCCTTTTATTGGTTCTGAGATTAATTTAGATCCTACTTTTTTAAGAAATCTCTCAGGACTACCACCAAAAATGGAATAGTCATCCATATGAAAATAACAGGAGAAAGGAGCTTTAGTTATATTGTTTAGTTTAAAATAAGCGTCAAAAGGATAATCGATGGAAACATTTTTTGCATAGAATTCTTGACAAAAATTGACTTCATAAATATTTCCTATTTGAATATGATGCTTTAGCTTATTAACTTGTTTAATGTATTCTTCTTTCGAAATTCGAGGGGTAAAATTAAAATCATATCTATGAAAATTTTGATCCGTTTCTTCTTCTAAAAAATAATTTAAAAAGGCTAAACTTTCAGAATTTTTTTCACCTTGAACAAATTCAAAATGTTCATTTCTTAATTTTACAACATATTTTGGAATCCAAAAGCAGACATCTGGAAAATTTAAACCATCCACATTATTAGAAGAAAGCTTTTCAATTTCATTTTTTAAATCGTAGCTTAGAAAACCAAAGATGTATTGCCCAGAATTGGTTTGAAGAAAATCAGAAAGTTGAGCTATAGAATTACCTGAATTAGAAATTATATTATTACCCTCGCCAAACGCTAAAAGTCCACTACCGTCGTTACTATTTAAATATGAAATTGGAATATTTTTCATTTTTTTAACCTGAGATTCAAATTTAAGAAACAGATTTGGATTTATTGCGTAAAGGAGATTGAATAAGCTTTGATAATATTATTAAATTAGATAGTTACTTAAAGCAAAATCGATATAAATGCTATACAGATTTTTAAAAATGATTGTTGGAATTGGGATTCGCTTCTATTATAAAGAAGTTAAAATACTCAATCGTACCTCATTATCAAATAATGGACCTTTAATAATAATTGCAAATCATCCTAATACTTTAATGGATGCTATGATGATAGGGTATGCTACTAAGCAACCAATTTATTATATGGCAAAGGGAACATTGTTTAATTCTAAGTTCAAACTATGGCTTTTAAGGAACTTAAATATGATTCCTATTAATAGAAGGGGAGAAGGAACGACAAATGGTGTTTCCAATCAAGATTCATTTGAAGCATGTTATCGAGTTTTAGAACAAGGAAAAACATTAGTTATTTTTCCGGAAGGAACTAGTTTTTTAGAACGACATTTAAGAGAATTAAAATCAGGAACTGCTAGAATTGCACTAGAGGTTGAAAAAAGGAATCAAGGAAAATTAAATTTAAAAGTCGTTCCATTAGGGTTAAATTATTTGAAAGCAGAAAAGTTCAGAAGTTCTGTATTAATCAATGTAGGTCAGCAATTAGAGGTTTTAGATCATTTGGACGCTTATAAAATTGATCAAGGAAAGACGGCTAAAAAGTTAACTGAGAAATTCCGAGTTAATTTAGAGCGTGTATTAGTAAATTCTTATTCTAAAGAGCAGGAATTATTGGTCGATGAGTTAGCTGAAATTTTATCATCAAAATACATTAAATCAGAAGGAAAAGGTGTGGAAGCTGATATTACTTTTTTAAAGGAAATCAGAAATAAAATTGAGGAAATTCATTTAACGACCCCATACAAGATTTCAGAGATTCAATTATTGCTTCAAAACATTCAATGGAGATTAAGAAAGTTAGATGTTAGAGCTGATTTTCTAGACCGTCGTTTTCGATCGGTAATGTTTTTAAGACAATTACTAATGTCTGTTTTTTTCTTAATAATTGGAATGCCAATTTATGTTTTTGGATTGTGGCATAATTTAATTCAATTTAAATTGACAGATGTCTTGGTTCCTAAAATAACAAAGGACATTGAGTATTTTGCTCCGATAGCAGTACTGTTAGGATTAATTTTATACCCGATTTTTTACACAATGTTCTATTTTATAGGGACACATTATTTTGAATTTCCAATTTATTTAAAAGTAATTTATTTGATATCAATGCCTTTGAGCGGATTGTATGCTTATTCTTTCAGTAAGTATTTAGATCACATTTCTTATAAATGGAAATACATCTTTTTAATGATAAATGATGAAAAAGCAATGTTGGAGTTAAAAGAAAAAAGAGATAAACTTAGGGGAATGATATTTTCATAAATAAAAAAAGTCTCAAATTTTGAAATTTGAGACTTTTAAAATATTCTGATATTTTTTTAGTTCATTTTGTATTTTTTGAAGAAAGCATCCCAATTCCAAATGAAATTAGCCATTACCTCATCCATACGTTTCAAAAACAATGGGTTTGGAGCTTGCATTCTTCTGAAGTAATCATCTTGAAAGTCATTTAGTTTGTATTTTTCAAACATCGCTTTGGACATTCCGTACACTAAATTTTTTGAAGGGTAATTTACACGAGCGATAAAACTTTGGTATTCTCTAGCTAATGTTTGGAAATCAGCTGTTGACATACTGTAAATTTTACCTAATTTTTCAAAAATCATTTGTTCAACCCTAACAGCTTGATCTGCATCAAAAGTACTTTCTAATGAAGAAAGATTTGCAGCAATTACGATTAAAGCAAATTCTCCATTTAAATTAGGCTCAATATTTGGAGATTGAACAAAAGCTATATCTTCATTTATTAGTTCTGAAACTTCGATGAAACCGTTATCCACAACATCAAACAATGCATTGATAAATACATTTGATACCTGATCATCAGATAACTTACGTTTAAGAAGTGTTCCTAATATTGCCATACTTTCGGTTTTATTTGTTAAAGCAAAGTTAATAAACGATGAAGGCTTATTTTTCATCTCCAAAATTTGGTTTTCAACTAAGTTTTCAACAAAAAAATGGATTAATAACAATTTTGAGGTGGATTTATGTTAATTTTATTCATTCTGACTCGAAAATGATTTCAAATTGGAGGGTTTTCAACAAAATAGATTTTAGAAATGAAAAAAGGGTACATACTATTATTGATTTTAGTTTTATTCACTTTTGGATACTTTATTTTTCGTAAAGATTTGGGGGATAGTCAAAAAGCAAATAAAAAGTCAGAAAATTTAAAAGAGGAATCTATTCCATTTATTGTTAAAAACAGAATTGATAGTGTTTCGATAATCAAAAATGGAATTGTTAGTCTTCAAAATTACAAACCAATTCAATTTGAAGTTTCAGGTACATTGATAAATGGTGAAGTTGATTTTTCATCGACTCTAAAATTTAAGAAGAATCAATTATTATTTAGAGTTGATAATAGGAAGCAATTTATAGAATTGGTCCAAAAGAAAAAAGAACTAGCTGAATTAATTAAATCATTAAAACCTGAAATAGAATCAAAATTCCCTAAAGAAATTGATAAATGGAATCTTTATATAGAAGAGTTAGCTCCTTCGAAATTATTTATAAATAATATTGAAATTCATTCTTCAACTGAAAAATCTTTTTTTAATGAAAAGGGATTTTTTACTGCTTTTGAGGATTTGAAAAAGAGAGAGTTAGAAATGGAAAAGTATTTTTATTTAGCACCTGAAGATGGAGAAATACAATTATTAGAAAAACAAGAAGGTGAAAATATTAGATCGAATCAAATTGTAGCAAAATACTCAGTTAAAAAACCTCAATTTATAGTGAAAACGATTGTTTCAAATTCTGATATTGGGTTTATAAAACCGAAACTCAAAATTACTTATTTGGATGAAAATAGTTTCAAAATTGGTATTGGAGAAGTTGTGAAAATAAATGGAAATGAAATAGTTACAAAAGCTGATATTCCGAAGTCTTTTTTGGTAGATGGAACAATTATTATAGTCGATTATGGTCGCTTTTCGAAAAAGCCAATTGCTTCTGTACCAAAGCGATTTATAGACAGGAATTTTGTAACTATTTTAGAAAATGGAAAAACTGCTAAGAAAAAAGTGAATATCTTGAAGTCAGTAGGTGATAAGTGTTTGGTTAAGGGGTTGGATGATGGGTTAAAGATATTAAAATAAAAAAAATCTTGAAGTACAAATCGTTTTTTGTAATTACAATACAACATTAAGTATTATTTTCAGATGGGGGTATATGTGTTAAATTTTTTCAAAAATAAAATTGGTTTTTTAGGCGTATTTTATTTCATACTTTTATTTTTTTATCTGTTATCTCAATTTGTTTTTTTATCAGCTGATTCTGATTTAATTATATCAGGAGGAAGTAGAGGTGGATGGACTGATGAAGGTTTAAATACTATCCAAATTAGAAATTGGGTAAGTCACTATCATTTTAATTTGATGGATTGCGATAATTTTTTAAAAACACCACTCTTTTCTCTTTTCTTATTTCCTTTTTTTAAAGTTTTTGGAGTCAATTTTTTGATGGCTAGATCATTAACTCTCTTTTTTTGTTTAGCTCTTTTGTGTGTTTTTTATTTTAATAAAAAAACGATTCTAATTGGAGTCACTTTTGTTTTAACAACAATGACGTTACTACCGATTCATCAGTATAGCCATATGTGTTTAGCTGAAATGTATTCGTCAATGTTATTAGTGATTTCGGCTTTGATTTTATCATTTCATAAAAATGATAAAGTTTACTTTCAATTTGTTGTTTTGTTTTTGATTTTACTTATTGTGGTTTTATTTAAGATTCAATTTATTTATGTTTTACTTATCCCGTTGATGATGAGTTTAATTGGTTGTTTTTACTATTCTGATATTTTTAATAGAAGTTGGATGAAGTTATCATTTGGGTTTTTAATTATTATAATTGTTTGTGTTTTGTTTTTATGGATATTACCTTTTAAGAAAGAATGGTTAATGGTTTCAAAGCAACAATCAGGAGGGATTTTGTTGGATTCGATAAATTTTGATTTAATATGGAGAAACATTAGAGCTAATTTTATTGGTAAAAGATATTTTCTTTTTTCATTCTTATTTTTTATTTCTTTAATTGTAGCAATTAAAGGATTGCTAAAGAGGCAGTATTCAAAAGAATATGTTAAATTATTACTTTTTTGTCTATCATGGTTTATTCTTGAATTACATAAGCTTACTTTAGATTATCTTCCCATACGTTATCTTTTAAGTTTTTATCTTTCGATGGGTTTTTTTATTTCAATAGTAATTGGTTATTATTTAAATAATAATAAATTTAAATTAATTACTACTAGTTCAATATTTTGTCTAATTTGTATTAATAGCTTTTTTTATTTTAAAGCTTATTCAGAAAGAACCTACACCGTAAAAAAACTGAATCTGTATTTTCAAAAACAAAATAACAAAAATGATGTTGTAATTGGTTCTTGGGCTCCTGCTTTTAATTGGGGGTCGAAGAGTCTAGCATTTCCAATTTGGAATGATTTTTTAGGTGAAAGAGAGGTTTTTAAATATTATAGTCCCGATTTCATTGTAAGTGAAATCAATCAAGAGGATTCTGATTCTGTTTATTTAAAGAGAGGAATTAAACTTGATAAATGTTGTCAAACATTAATGACAACTAAAGTAGCATTTTGGTATTTAAATATTTATAAGGTCAAAAAAATAACTAATGTTTCACATAAAC
>CANCEQ010000136.1 GCA_947375085.1 Flavobacteriales bacterium | reverse complement strand
ACAAATTGTCCTCCAGGTTTCGCCCATATTCCTAAATAGTTAAAATCGGGGTATTCTACTGTAATTGAAGTAGTTGATTTTTTGCTTTTTAAACTTACTTTTTTAGATTTCAGCCCTTTAAAAATTAGTGCATCATTATCAAATAATGTACTTGTCAACGGCAAGCTTTTTGAATTTTCAATTAGAGGTCTAGAAGTTGAATTGATAAGTCCATTTGATAAAACTTCCCAAGTTGGCTCATGTTCAACTTCTTCAAATTCTAAAAAATAATCTTCATACGTTTCTCCATCATACAATGGACATTTAAATGCAGGATGTCCTCCAACTGAAAAAAACAAAGGTTTATCTTTCGAATGATTTACTACTTTATGCTCAACAATTATAGAATTACCTTCTAAAATATATCTAACAATAAACTCGTATTCAAAAGGATATTTCAACAAACTTTCTTCATCAAATTTTAAAGAATATTCCAAACAATTATCAGAAACTTGGTTGAATTTTAAATTTTCATTGTTGCGTATAAAGCCGTGTTTTGGAACACTATATAATTTTCCTTCATACAAAAACTCACCATCTTTTAAAGCTCCAATAATAGGAAATAAAACAGGTGCAAAACTACCCCAAACATCAGGATTTGCATTCCACATAAATTGTGTTCCTGTTTTTTGTGATATAATACTACATAATTCAGCTCCTTTATCCTGAACTGAAATTTTCAATAAATCATTTGATACTGTATGCACTTTCTTCACTTGGATATAACATTTCTTCAACTGTCGTATATGTCACAAAATGATAACTTACATTTGCTCTCATAAAGACTTTTTTAGCCCATAATTTATTATCTGGAGTTTTTGTTAAAGCTTCATAAATAGGAGCTATAAATTTTCTCCTACCTATTTTGTAAAGAAAAAGTTTCATTTCGGGACGTATCTTTTTATATCCACATTGAATTCCTAAAATATACCATTCCGTCATTATTTCAGAATTACCGCACCCTTTAAAATTTAACTTTTCATCCAAAATAGCCAATCTATCAGGTGCCATTGTTTTAGGTAAACGTCTTATAAATTCAAGCCATTCTTGAGTAATATACTTTTCTCTTGTGATTTTATTTTTCTTCTTTTTAACTCTAAAAATATCTTCTCCTGACGCAAATCTATCCGCTAATTTTTGAACTTCTTCAAATTTATTTGATTTTAATTTAACGCAATTTAGAGGTAATCCCTCTTCATACAACCATTCTTTGGTATTAAACTCAATTTTGTTAGGCGTCAATAAATCGTAATTTAAATATTCTTCAAAACGTTCAGTAGTAATTGTTTTGAAAGAATATTTTTGAAAATAATCGTTCAAAAACTTATCAAACAACTCCCTACCGACTTTTTGTTCTAAAGTTTTAAGGAAAAAAGCACCTTTAACGTAAGCTATTGATGTCATTCCATCATCAGGACTTCTACCATTTAAATTTAGTTTTAATTTCGAATCCTCTGGATGTTTACTTTTTTTAATTAATTCCAATTCATCTTCCAATCCCTGAAACTCAATAATAGCAAGCATATCTGCCGTTTCTTTTCCATAAATTTCTTCCATTATACGGTTTTCAAAATAAACAGTAAACCCTTCATTTAGCCAGAAGTCATCCCAAGTAGCATTCGTCACCAAATTTCCCGACCAGGAATGAGCTAACTCATGCGCAATAACAGAAACTAAACTTCTATCCCCTGCAATCAATGTTGGATTCGCAAAAGTAAGTCTCGGATTTTCCATTCCACCAAAAGGAAAAGAATAAGGTAGAATAACAATATCATATTGCTCCCATTGATATTTACCATATATTTTTTCTGCAGCTTTTATCATTTTAGGAATATCGACAAATTCATAGGTACATTTATCAATCATTTCAGGTTCAGTAAAAACACCGCAATTTTTTCCTAATTTTTTATAAGCTAAATTCCCTACTGCAATTGCAATTAAGTAACAAGGAATTGGTTGCTTCATTTCAAAATGATAAACTCCATCTTCACTTTTAGAAGTTGGATTTTTAGCACTCATAATTGCTCTTAAATCCTTCGGGACTTTTACTTCAGCAGTATAAGTAATACGATTAGATGGTAAATCTTGAAGAGGAATCCAAGAACGCGTTAATATTGCTTCCCCTTGTGAATACATGAATGGAAATTTTCTTCCAACAGTTAATTTAGGATCTAACCAATCCAAAGCTTCTGTTTTATCAGTAGTCTTGTAATAAATATTTACGTATTTCGTAGTTTTCTTAATCTTAACTAATAAAGGTTGACCTAACAATTCATCATTTTTCCCAATAATAAAATCTGTTTCAACTTCATTATTTATAGTTCCAATTGTTACTTTTTGAATTTCTAAAGCCTTAATATCAAAGATTGCAGTATCGACACCATTATTTTGCATTTCATGTCGTGCAACTCCGTAAATAGTTCGATTATCAAAATTCACATCTATCTCTAAATGCAAATGTTTTGTTCGAATTTTATCTACATTCGCATAACTATGACCATCTTTTATTAAAGTCTTATCAATTTTATGACTTATCCCTTCATTCAATTCGGGCTCTTCATTACAAGAAACTAAAATAGAAACTAGAAATACTACAAAGTATAAAGCTGAAAACTTTTTCATTGAAAAATGTTAAGTAACAAGTATAAGTAAAATAATTACAAAAGCCTATTCTTAAGACTTAATTTTGAGCTTTGTGTTTTGATAAATAACGAATTACTTCAGCTGCTCCCATTAATCCGAACAATCCAGGCATATAACTAACCGTCCCATAAAACGACTTCTTAAAATTCGTTCCATCTGTTAATTTTAGAGACGATTTTATCTGTAATTCTGATGAAAAAACTGCACGAATTGAATCAAACTCTACTTTTTCACGTTTCAATCGTTTCTTTAAATGGCTCGCTAACTTGCAGTTATACGTTTTATTTAATTTAGATACCTGAACACAACTTGGGTCCATCTTCCCTCCTGCTCCTAAATGAGAAATAACTTTAATTTTCAATCGTTTACAAGCAATTAACCATTCAAGTTTGGGCGTCACTGAATCTATACAGTCCATTACATAGTCTGGTTTATATTCTTCTAACAATTGCCAAACACGTTCAGGAACAACAAATTCTTGCACTACATTTAATTTCACATCTGAATTAATATCTTTAATTCTTTCTGCTAAAACCACTGCTTTATTTCTTCCAATAGTTGAATCTAATGCGGTTAATTGTCTATTTTTATTTGTTTCATCAAATGCGTCACCGTCAATTAAAGTAATGGTTCCAACTCCTGCTCTAGCGATAAATTCACCTGCAAATGAACCAATTCCACCAAGACCAACAATCAATACATGTGAATTCTTTAATATTTCAATTTTTTCCTGTCCAAGCAATAATTCTGAACGCTCTAGCCATTTTGCCATTTCCTAAATACTCTTTTAAAATTCAGTTCTATAATTTGTTCTAATTCCGACAAAGGTATTTTTTTTATTTCGGAAACCTTTTTGTAAATCTCAAAAATATCCAAATTTGAATCATCTGTTTCTAAAAACAATCGGTCATTTGGTATTAAATTCACTATTTCTTGAAGTTTTGAATTTGTAATTATTGAGCTACCAATACTTATATAAATAGTACTTTTTATAACTTCATTTACAATTCCAGCTTTGTTAAACCCATGATAAATCCAAGTTTGCTTTGGGTTTAAAGATTTTTTAATTTCTAAAATCTCATTCCACGATTTCACACAATGAAGTAAAATCGGTAATTCGTATTTTTCAGAAAATTCTATTTGCTTTAAAAATTCTTTTCTTTGAATAGCAATTGAAGGACCTTTTAATTTATCTAACCCTATTTCGCCAATTGCTAAACATTTTTTTGATGAAATTTCATTTTCAAAATTCAAAAAGTTATCCTCAATTTCAGAAGCTTTCCAAGGATGAATTCCAAAAGAAAAACAATCACTTTCGAACACTTTACTATCTGATTTATTGACGATTGTCAAATAAGTATCATTTCGTTTATGTGTATGAATATCAATTAGCATCTAGTTAAAATTGAAAAGCTTGATTTGCATTGTTCATAACGTGAAGATAGAATTTTATTTCTTTTAGAATTTATTTTAATATTTTCACGAGTTCAAAACTAGAAAAATACTCAAAAATACTCTCTAAAATAAATGAATAATCAGAATAACTCTATTTTCAATTCAACCGTTTTAGGTCACCCACAAGGACTTTTCATCCTATTTTTCACAGAAATGTGGGAACGTTTTTCTTATTATGGAATGCGTTCTTTATTAATCATTTTCTTAATTAGTTCTTATGGAAATGGTGGTTGGAATTGGTCAATCGCAAGTGCATCAGCTCTTTACGGAACATATATTTCTTTGGTTTATTTAACACCAATTTTAGGTGGTTTCCTTGCCGACAAATACCTAGGAAGTAGAAAGGCCGTAATTATTGGAACTGTAATTATGACGCTTGGTCATGCTTCTATGGCATTGGAATTCAATCACATATTTCTATACATAGGTTTAGGATGTTTGATTATTGGAAATGGATTCTTTAAACCAAATATTACGTCAATAATTTCAAACATGTATAAAAGCTTTCCTGAAAAAAAGGATGGAGCTTATACTATTTTTTACATGGGAGTAAATGCAGGTTCTTTTTTAGGAATGATGCTGTGTGGTTATTTAGGTGAAAAATTAGGTTGGTCGTATGGTTTCGGTTTAGCTGGAATTTTCATGTTTTTAGGTATGTTACAATTCTATTTCTCTCAAAAAATATTCGGAGACATCGGATTAAAACCTAAAAAAGCAATCGAGAAAGAAAATAAATTGGAGTTTGAAGGAGATAGATTAAATCCTTTCACAAAATTAGATAGACTATTGATATTCTTATGTTTAGCAATAGGTTTGATTTGGATAATTAATGACCCAATCAAAAAAGTAGCAGAGAAAAATTTCTTACAAATCGGTACTTTTGACTTTTCAGGTTATTTCATTTTAACCGGTGCAATTCTATTTTTAGGCTTACTTATTTATCGAATTATTCGCTACCCTAAAATCACTAAAGATAGAATGTGGGCGATTGTCATATTCGCATTTTTCACTGTCGTATTCAATACATCTTTTGAACAAGCTGGTGGATCAATGACTATTTTTGCGATGCAACATACTGAAAGAATTTTAACTGGTTCTAGCGCTATACTATATATATTCATTGATTTAATAACGACGATTGTTCCTATTCTAATTATCTCTTGGGTGCTTTTCTTACTGTTGAAAAAAACAATTAAAACCTATTTACTTTCAGGTATCATTTTAGCTACGAGTTTTTTAATGATTTGGTTGATAGTAGGTTGGAAAATAGACCGTGAATTAGAAACTAAAACTTATTTGGTTGAATATAAACAGGTGAAAGAATCTATTCAAAATGAAGAAACTGGCAAAAAAGAAGAATTAATTTCGATTGTGAAAGCTTCAACTATTTTAACGGATGAAGATAAAGTTGAAACGGCTACTGTCAAAATCAAAGAATTAGACAAACTTAAAATTGGGACAAATGTTTGGTTGTTTGATACCGATAATAATGGAAGTTTAAAATATGTTTCAAATGAAAAAGCAAAAACACTTGAAATCAATAGAAAAGTTGAAGCAAAAGTATTGAAATTAGAGAGTAAAGAAGTTGAAATTCCTGCTACTTGGTTTGGAATCTTAAACTCTTTGTTTATCATTATATTAGCACCTATTTTCTCTAAAATTTGGGGGAGTAAATACAATCCAGCAGCTACTGTAAAATATTGTTTAGGTTTAATTTTTATTGGTATAGGATTTGGAGTCCTTGCGATTGGATCTTCTGGTATTATAGGAAGTGAAAATTTAATCAAAGTTGGTCCCTTTTGGTTAGTTGCTGCTTATTTCTTCCATACAATTGGTGAATTATGTATTTCTCCTGTTTCTCTATCTTACGTAAGTAAATTAGTTCCATCGAGAATGATTGCGTTGATGTTTGGAATTTGGTACATTGCTTTAGCTATTGGAAATAAATTATCAGGAACAGTAGGTGGTCAGATTGAAGAAATTCAAAAAGAACATTCTTTGAGTTATTTCTTTATTTTGTTTACTGTTGCTTTAGGAATTATAGGCTTAATTGGAATTTTAATCAGTCCTCTAGTTAAAAAGTTAATGCACGGCGTAAAATAATCGACGTCAATTTCTACTAAAATAAACGTAAAATAACTACTTGTTGAACTACAAATATTGTGGTTTAATATTTTTATCGTTAATATTGCGTTCTTCAAATTTTAGAAATAGAAAGTTAAAACAATTAGATTACTTATGAATTCTACAAATACAGCGAGTCAAACTAAACATCCTAAAGGTTTATATTTGTTATTCTTCACAGAAATGTGGGAACGTTTTAGTTATTATGGAATGAAAGCTATTTTCACTCTATTTATGATTAATGCGTTGATGTTTGATAAATCATTAACAGCCACTATTTATGGAAATTACACTGGATTAGTTTACTTAACTCCACTTATTGGAGGTTATGTTGCTGATAGATATTGGGGTAAAAAACGTTCCATCTTTGTTGGAGGAATGATGATGGCCATTGGACAATTCTTTATGTTTTTAGCCGGTTCTTTCTATACTGAAGTTGGTTTAGCAACAATGTTAATGTTCATAGGTTTAGGTTTTATCATTTTTGGAAATGGTTTCTTCAAGCCGAATATTTCTACAATGGTTGGTGAATTATATGCTGATGGCGACAAAAGAGTTGATTCAGCTTTCACTATTTTCTATATGGGTATTAACCTTGGAGCATTTATCGCACCGCTTGTTTGTGGTGGTTTAGGTGAAGTGTATGATGCAGATGGATTAATTATTCCTCACGTTTTCAAATGGGGATTTTTAGCTGCATGTATTGGTATGGTTATCAGTATTATTTCTTTTGAATTATTAAAAACGAAACACTTAATTACTCCTACAGGTGAACAAATTGGAAACAAACCTGAAAAAGTTATCAAAATTGTATCTGAAAAGAAAAAAATTGACGTTAAAAAAACAATCAATTGGTCAATCATTTCAATTTTACTTTTTATTAGTTTCAAAGGTTTCTTGGGACTTGATTTAATTGGTGCTTTCATTTATACTTTATGTATTATTGCTCCTGCTTCGATTATTGTTGACAAAAGCTTAACTAAAATTGAAAAACAAAAAATATGGGTAATCTTTATCGTTGCCTTTTTCGTAATTTTCTTCTGGGCTGCTTTTGAACAAGCGGGTGCATCTTTAACTTTCTTTGCACAAGAACAAACTAATAGAAATTTATTTAGTTTCGAAATTCCATCATCTTATTTCCAATCTGTAAATGCAATTGCAATTGTAATTTTCGCACCAGTTTTCGCTTTTATTTGGACAAAATTAGGGAATGCTAAAAAAGAACCATCTTCTCCAGTAAAACAAGCTTTAGGTTTATTTTTATTGGCTGTTGGATATTTAATTATCGCAATTGGTGTGAAAGATTTAGACCCAAGTGTAAAGGTAAGTATGGTTTGGTTAATTACTTTGTATACAGTTCATACTTTTGGTGAATTGTGTTTATCTCCTATTGGATTATCAATGGTTGTAAAATTAGCTCCAGTTCGTTTTGCATCCTTATTGATGGGTGTTTGGTTCTTATCTACAGCAACTGCTAACAAATTTGCAGGAGATTTAAGTTCATTGTATCCTCAAGAAGTTAAATTAGAAAATACAGTTGATGTATCTGAATTCACTTTCAAAGCGAAAGATGGAAAAGAGGGTGAAACAGTTAAGTTGGATGCTAATTTCATCAAAGAAACAAACAAAGAGCATTTAAACACGGTAGCTAAAATTGAATTACTTTCTGATAAATTCGAAGCAGCTAAAGAACCAAAATTTGTAGAATCTTTCAGTAAAAGTTTATTTGGTACTGAAGATGCTGCTAAAAAAGATTCGTTATTAGCTATTTCTTACGTTAATGATTCTAAAATTGAAACTTCTGAATTCTTAATGAAACAAATCGTTGGTTCAAAACCAGATTTTGCTTACTCTAAATTCTACAATGAAAAAGGAGATAAATTATTCATCTTGAAAAACATTAAAGGTAAAAAAGGTGAAAAAGATTCAAATGTGATTGAAACATGGAACATCAAACCAGAAAAACCAAGTTTCCTTGGAATCAAAATTGAAAACTTATATAACTTCTTTATGATATTCGTTTTCATGGCAGGTGGAGC
>CANCEQ010000135.1 GCA_947375085.1 Flavobacteriales bacterium | reverse complement strand
ATTTTAAAGCAGTTTGAATCATTCCTATAGACGGAGTAATGCCACCTTGTTCTAAATTTTGACACAATTCAATTCGATTGAAATTGTATTTTTTCGCTAATTGAACAGCTTGAATGGATGCAGCACAAAGTTCTAATTCCATATTATTTTGTATCAGGTGTTAAAATAGCTTTCGAATAATTTACGTTGAATCGATCTAAAAAAGGAAATTGAGATTCTATGATGGTTGTTCTGAAATCTTCAAAAGCAGGTTTTTGTTCTCTACACCATAAAACTTGAGACATTGCTAATGCTCTCGGAAATACCATATATTCTAATTTACTCATTGTTGGGATGTATTCTGTCCAAACATTTGCTTGAGCTCCTAAGATATAGGATGCTTCTTCATTTGTTAAACCTTTTGGAATTGGGTTGTAATTGTAAACATTTTCAATTGGTAAATAACCGCCAATTGCTAATGGTTCTTTTGGGTTATTGCTTTGATAATGATCAAAATAACATTCGTTAATTGGAGTCATAACTACAGTGTGTTTTTGTTTAATCGCTTCAATTCCACCTTTTTCTCCTTGCCAAGACATAATCGTTGCATTTGGGGAAATCCCACCTTCTAAAATTTCATCCCATCCAATTAATTTTTTTCCTTTAGAAGTTAAGTAACGATCCATCGTTTTAACAAAATAGGATTGCAATTCGTGAACATCTTTTAATTGATGATCGGCCATTACTTTTTGACAATTCGGACATTCAAGCCATCTTGCTTTGGGCGCTTCGTCTCCACCTATGTGAATGTAATTAGAAGGGAATAAAGGGATTACTTCGTCTAAAATAGTTTGTAAAAATTCAATTGTTTGTGGTTTTGAACAGTAAATATCCTCAAAAACTCCCCATAAACCCGGTACTGGTTGTTGTTTTCCTGTACATGAAAACTCAGGATAGGCAGCTAATGCTGCTCTACTATGTCCAGGCATTTCAATTTCAGGAACAATTGAAATGTATTTTTTTGAAGCGTAAGCAACAATGTCTTTTATTTGTTCTTGGGTATAAAACCCATCTGTTTTCTTCTTCTCATATTTTCTTGGAGAATCATTATAATGACCAATAACAGTGCTGTCTCTACAAGCTCCTATTTCGGTTAGTTTTGGATATTTTTTAATTTCAATTCTCCATCCTTGATCATCTGTTAAGTGCCAATGTAAAGTATTGAATTTGTACAATGCCATTAAATCGATATAGCGTTTTACCTCCGCTACATTATAAAAATGACGACTAACATCTAAGTGCATTCCTCTCCATTGAAATTTAGGAGAATCGTTGATAAAGCACTTCGTAATTTGGTAATTATTTCCTTCTTTATGAATTAATTGTAAAAGTGAATTAATAGCATAAAAACAACTTTGCTCTGAACTGTAAGTAATTGTTGTTTTATCTGAAACATCAATCGAGTAGGAATCTTTTGGAACGTTTTGAATGGTTTGAAAAACAATCTCACCCTTTGATTTCACTTCGTTAGATTGAATAGAAAATAAAGTTGCTAGTTGACTTTTTAAGTAGAGCCCAATTTCACTTGGTAAATTTGTTGAATTAATTTCAATTTTATTATCAGAAAAAACGAAGACACCTTGAATAGTCTGATATACAGAAGGTGTAGGAATAATAGGACATATTGAACTATTGCTAGATTGAGAAAAAGTAATATTCCCAATAAAGAGGAATAATAGTGTTATAGAAGTTATAATTTTATTCATTTTCTGAAATTAATAATTTATCAGTATAATACCCTAAATTAAGTTAAAATTAAACAAACAAATAGCTAGCCAAAATTTTAAATGTAATTTAGTAGTATAGAAAATTCAGTATGGAAAAGATAAGAGCGATTATTACAGGAACAACGGGAATGGTTGGTGAAGGAGTTTTACACGAATGTTTAAATCATCCTTTGGTAGAGCAGGTTTTAGTTGTTAATCGTAAATCGTGTGGAGTTGTTCATGAAAAATTGAAAGAAATTATTCATTCGGATTTTTATGATTTTAATTCAATTGCCGATCAATTCGCAGGATATAATGCTGCTTTTTTATGTTTAGGTTTGACTTCAGTTGGTAAAAAAGAGCCTGAGTATTTCAAGTTAACGCATACACTAACACTTCATTTTGCGGAGATATTGAGTAAAGTAAATCAAAATATGACCGTTTGTTATGTTTCAGGAGCTGCTACAGATAGTACAGAAAAAGGTAAGTCTATGTGGGCGAGGGTGAAAGGGAAAACGGAGAATGATTTAATGAAATTACCATTTAAAAACGTTTTTGCTTTTCGACCAGGATTTATAAAACCGACTCCTGGATTAAAAAATACGCACAGTTTTTATAAATACATTAATTGGCTTTTTCCTATTGGAAGATTACTTTATAAATCAGGATTTTGCACGTTGAAAGAAGTTGGATTAGCGATGATAAATACCGTTAATTTAGATTCAAAAAGTAAAGTGGTTGAAGGAAAAGAGATTATTGAATTGGCTAAAATCAAATAGAAATACCAAAGACATAAACTTTCATTCCTGAATATTCCATTTCGTGGATAATTTTCATTCCGTTCTTTTTTGCTACATTGATTGAATCCAAATTCTCCGTAGCAATAATCGATATGAATTTGGATGAAATAGCATTATCGAATCCATATTTTTTCATTTGATTGGCAATTTCAGTTCCAAAACCTTTTTTCCAAAATTTTGGTTTTAAGGAATAGGCGATTTCAAATTCATTTTGTTCTAAAATTATTCGAGGAAGAATTCCTCCCATTCCGATAAATTCACCTGTTGATTTTTCAATGGCTGCTAGATGTCCAAATCCTTCGTTTTCATATCTTTCTAATTGTCTTTCAATCCATTCGGTTGCAATTTCTGTTTTATCTTTTGAAATATCCGGCAAGCCTAAAAATTTTAGTCGGTCATTGTTTTCGAAAAATTCAGTCCAACTTTCGATGTCGTTTTTCGTCAATTTTCTAAAAATTAATCGCTCGGATTCTTGATTGAAATAATTTTGGTTGGTATTTAACATATTGAATGACTTGATTTTGTACTTCGATAATTTCTTTGTGAATATACCTTTAAATATGTAAACAAAAAAAGCATCACTCAAAATTGAATGATGCTTCTTAAATTGTAGTTATAAAAGTTTAAAGTGAAATTTGGTATTGAAGTACCGCCATTCCTCTTCTAGTATTTAAATTATAAGAACCATCCGCTTGTTTGTTATAGGTAGGTCTTGATTGGTAAGATAACGTTAATTTGCTGTGGTGATCACCATTGATTAACCAATTAATTCCACCTTCATAAACCATCAAGTTACTATTCAAAGCTTGGTATTTAGAAGCTTGAACACTACCATAAATTTGAATACTTCCTTGGTTTGGTAATAAATTATCTTTGAATTTATAAGCCAATTGAGTAAAAAGTGTTCTACCTGTACCAATGATAGGAGCTGAATTTCCTCCAGCAGTAGAAGTCGAACCATTTAATCCATTAGCAGTATTCATTGGACCTTGATAACGTATGTAGTTTTTCCCCATTTGGTAATCAGTGAATGCAACATAAGCTGTTATGGCATTTCGTTTTTCACTCAAAGGAATCTCTGTAAAAATATCAGTACCTAACAAAACCATATTGTCATTGATAGTATCACCAGTTACACTTTTATGCCATAAAGCATTTTTTTGTTCAATCCAACCTGCACCAAGATTGAATATTTTCTTTTTTCCGTGATAAGTACCAGCTGTGTAAGCCAAAGTATTTGCTTCTTTTTCAAAGAATTGGTAACTTAAATAACCTTGTGTTTGTAAATGAGGCGGTCTGTAAGAATAACTTGCCGCTGTAGAACTAATAACAGGTGTATTTGAAGATAAACTACTTTGGTAAGTCATTGGATTTGAAACAGCTACACGGTAATCTAATTTTCCAATTTGACCTTTTGCATAGATAGATAATTTACGCAAAAACTGATCCGTAATTCCATTCGTAACTTGTTGATAGAGTGGAGCATCTACTCCTAAAATTGACCCAACTGCTGGAGCAGAAAAACGTGTTAAACCACTCCATCCACTTAAACCAGTACCAATACTTAATTTTGTTGGGTGAACTCTATATTCACCTACAGCATCGTGAAAAAATGAACCGACATTTAATTTTGATGTAAAGTTGAAATTGTTTTGACCAAATTGAACATAAAAGAAAATACGGTCTGTCGGTTGAGCTAAAATGTTGAATCTTAATCTTCTAATGCCAATATCAAATGGAGTTGACATTCCGTATCCATTTAAAGTTGTCCCAGGATTAAAATCAGTATATCTCGACCACATTTGAGCAACAATTGTTGACTTAATATAATGTGTACCTGATTCATTAAAACTTTTCTTTAATTCTGGATATTCAATCTTTTTAACAGCAGCAGGAGCTTGATCTGCAGTTGTTGGAGTTTGTCCAAAAATCGGAAGCGATAATAATAATGAACTCGCAATAATTATTTTTTTAGTTTTCATCTTTCTAATTTTAAATATTGACAAGTTTATTTTTTTACAGCAGCGAATTTATTTGAAGATCCAGTGGCTGGTTTAAATTCATCAATTCCTAAAATTGTAAATGACCCACCTGCATTTTCAAAATCATGTTTAATATGATATAAATTTTCAATAACTGTATGATCAATAAATTTGCACTGTGTCACATCAAAGATTACATTTTCTGAATCTTTAAATTTTGAAATTTGTTTTTTTATCCCAATAAGATTACTAAAAACAGCTGCACCATGAACAATAATAGTATTACCTTCAATTTTCGCTTTTGAGCTAAATAAGTTTTTTACAGGTGCACCATTAATTAAATGTAAAATAATTTTAACTAAAATCCCTGCACCAATACCAATTAACAAATCGGTTGCAAGTGTGAATATTATTGTAGTTATGAAAACCAAAATTTGATCCCATCCAATTTTCGCCATATGTTTGAATTCTTTTGGATGAGCTAATTTATACCCAACACCTATCAACATTGCTGCTAGAGCAGCCTTAGGTATTAAATCACTAAAAGTAACTGCGAAAAGTAAAAATAATAAAATGAATACCCCATGAAAGAAATTAGCCCATCTAGTTTTCCCTCCATTTGCAACATTTGCAGAAGAACGAGCAACCTCACTAATCATAGGTAATCCACCTAAAGCTCCAGCAACAATATTACCAATACCAACAGCAATTAAATCTTTATTTGTATTTGCTTTTCTTTTGAAAGGATCAATCATGTCAATAGCTTTAACAGTTAATAACGCTTCCAAACTTCCTACAACAGCAAACATTAGCACAAATTTGATAAAAGTTCCTGTTTGAGAAAAACCATCAAAACTTACATTAATTCCTAGAATATCAATTAATCCTTTTTTGAATTCTAATAAAGGTGAAAATCCTTTGGTGATAACTACTCCGGCAGCATCTTTAACATCAGGAATATTATGAATTCCCATTGTAAGTGCAAGAGGAATTGAAACAATTAATACAATCAAAGCCGCAGGTATTTTTTTTATAGCTTTTATTGGAATCATAGGCCAACCAAAAACTATTGCCAAACTTATTAAACCTATTATAGCTACATCTTTATGTAAAAAGAAATTAGCAAATGTGTTTTTTAATTCTGCTAAAAGTTCAAGAGGTTCAACCATAGGTTTTCCTTCTGCGGTAACCGGATTCATTCCAACTAATATATGGAGTTGCTTACTTATAATTATAATTCCAATAGCTGCAAGCATTCCGTGAACTGCAGAAAGAGGGAAGAAGTCACTTAATGAACCTAATTTTAATATCCCAAATAATACTTGAAGTATTCCAGCAATTACAACAGCTCCTAATGCTAATTTCCAACCTAAATCGGAATCTCCATGACCTAATTCTGCTACAGCTCCTGCAACTATAACTATTAATCCAGCTGCAGGTCCTTTAATTGTTAAAATTGAACCAGCAAACAAACTAACAACAATTCCTCCAATCATTGCGGTAATTAAACCATAAATAGGAGAGAAGTCACTGGCTCCGGCAATACCTAAACTAAGAGGTAAAGCTAAAAGGAATACTAAAAATCCAGAAAGAGCATCGCTACTGAAATTTTCTTTTAAACCTGCTAAACCGTCTTTCGGTTCTTTTAAATTATTTGTTTTCATATTTATTTAATTTAAAATTTAAATTCTGTTTTATTTTACTTTTTAATTTAAGATGTTCTTTGAGTTCGTCCTTGAAATTTTTTAAGATTTGGACCTAAGAAAATTCGAGCATATATTCTTATCACTGTTAAACCGTTTAAAACAAAACTTAACGCAATAAAGAATGCTAATAAAAATTGGTTTTCGTGAATGTGAGAAAATATTAAATCCTCTCCAATAAATGTTGGCGTAATTGGAAAACCAGACATTCCTAAACAAGCTAATAAAAATAAAAATGCAATTTTTGGATGTTCATATGAATGTCCGTAAAATTTATCTAAACTTATCCAAACATCTAGATATCTTAATCGTTGAATACAAGCATATCCTAATAATCCTGCAATAATAACTCCACTGATGTACCACCAAATATGTGAAGTTTCAAAATGTTCATTAAATGAAATTGCTAAAACTGTTGAAAAATGATTGATTAAAATTAAACTCCAACTCAAACGAACACTTGATCTTTCTGTAAATCCCTTGATAATTGCTAAAAGCCCAATCCCTGCGAAAATTGTCGGTAAATAATGATTTATTTCCGTTGGAATATATTCCCGTTTATAGATAAAAAAGATTCCCGCCGCATAAATAAAAATAAAGAAAAAATATACGTTTTTAAATGATAAGAAGTTTAATTTATTACCCAACTTCTTAAGTGGATTCCACAAGATTCGGTACATAAAAGAATCTAAATTCCATTCTTTTAAACTTAAAATGTACAATGAATATTCCAGTTTTTTTGGAAAACTATCCTCAATTGTTTTAATTCTAGGAGTAAAATTATAAAACTGCTCTCGTATTTTATAACTTACAACGGATGGAGAAACCAATAATTGATACATTCGTAAAAAAGCATTTCCAGCGATATGAACTAAAGCTAAAGATTCTAATCCTAATGCAATTTCAATAAATATTAATCCAATTTGAGCTATTGAAGAATAGGCTACTTGACTTTTAACAGAAGATTGTACACGAGCAGTTAAAATTGCTATTATACTAGTAGCTAATCCAATAACAATAACGAAAATTCGAAAGGATGTTTGATTTTCCCAAAAATGATATGTTCGTAACATTATAAATGCACCAATATGAATTGATAAAGATCCATAAAAGATTGCGCTTGAAGGCGTAGGACCTTCCATAGCTCTAGGTAACCAAGAAGAAAATGGTAATTGAGCTGATTTAGCAGCAGCCGACATATAAATTAATAAAGAAATAAAAATCCCCATTAAACTGTGATTTGCTAAATGTTCATTTACTGCAGCTACATTTTCTAAATCATGAAAAGAAATGTTTTGATGCCATAAATGGTGACTTAACCACATTGCTAGAATTAATCCTACGTCACCAATTCTATAAATTGAAAACACTTTAACCGCATTTTTAACCGGTAGGTAACGGTCTCTATAGAAGGCAATTAATAGGAATGATGAAATTCCCAAAATTTCCCAACCAATAAATAGAGTTTCTAAATTTCCTGAAAAAATAATGATATTATAACCTAAATAAAAGAAAAGTAGAATACTGAAAAAACGTTTATATCCTGGTTCTCTATGTAAATAATATCTGCTGTAAACAGTCACTAAAAATGTTAGAAGAGTTCCAATTATTAAATAAGTTGCAGTTATTTCATCAAAGAATAAATCAATGTAAAAATCATAACCTTCAGCTCTGAATATTGAAAATTCTTTCACATTCACTTCAGGGTGGCCATTGTAAAGCCAGTAACCTAAAAAGAAAAGTGTTCCTAAAAGTTGAAGTCCAATTGTAGCATATGAAACGATTGAAACGATTGTTTCATTTTTTTTAGGTATTAATAAGCTTAAAATAAAACCTACAAAGGATGTAAGTATGAAAGCTATAATAAATGATTCCATTACGTAAGTTTCCATAACTTAATAATTTTTTATTAATTGAACTGATAAGGGATCATGACTTGATTCAACAAGATTCATAATGTTTTCAACTGTTTCTACTGAATTTGTAATTGGTGTATATGATACAAATTCACCATTTCTCATTATGTAAAATTCACCAGTTTCAGGATGAATTGCTGCCAATCTAACCCATTCATT
>CANCEQ010000134.1 GCA_947375085.1 Flavobacteriales bacterium | reverse complement strand
TTATCTTCCGTGAAGATGGCTTTCAATAAATGTCCTGGTTCAATGGCTTGTTGACCATTTGCTTCGGTAAGTGCTTGAGCGTTTTGAAGCGCTTCTTGTGATTTAATTGTGAATTTAGTAAAATCCATTTTATTTTTTTTAAGGTTATTTTTTGTTGTTTAGTTGTTTAGTTGTTTGAATAGCCCTTTTTTTAACACAAAAGAAATCAAAAGGAATCATCAAAAGAGCATATAAGTTTTATTTTGAAAGTACATGAAAGTATATTTTTGTTAATCACTCTTTTTTAACTGTTAAACAGTTTTTTTGTTATACTTATTTTATCATTCTTTCTTGTGTTCTTTTGTTTATCTTTTGTGAAATTCTGTATTCAGAATCTTTTGTGTTTAATTAAAAGTTTTAATTCTCCCATTTCTTCTTTCAAATTATAAACCAATTGATATTTGAAGTAAATCTAAACCTAATTTGTCATATAAAACTGTCAAAATGACAAGAGTCATAGAATTAAAATCTGAAGAAAAGTCACGTTTGATTTTAATCAGTAAATACTTGTAAAATAAAGGGTTAAAAGTGTAACAAAAATCATTTTTTAAGGTATATATAGAGTTTATATTCTCCTTAAATTTTGAAGTATGAAATCGGTATTTTTCTTTATGGCTTTGGTTACACAGTTAAGTGTGTTTGCTTCTATGGAATCTAAAATTTCAAAAGAAGAATATGTTGAAAATTGGCGAGAAATAGCTGTTCGACAAATGATTGATTATAAGATACCTGCGAGTATAACGATGGCGCAAGGGATTTTAGAAAGCGGAAATGGAAATTCGGAATTAGCCAAAAAAGGAAATAATCATTTTGGAATCAAATGTCACGATTGGACAGGTGATAAAATGTATATGAACGACGACGAAGAAAACGAATGCTTTCGAATGTATGCTTCGGCTGAAGATTCGTATGTTGACCATAGTGTATTCTTGAAAAATAAAAATCGTTATTCTTCTTTGTTTTCTTTGGAATTAACTGATTATCAAGGATGGGCGAAAGGCTTGAAAGACGCTGGATATGCTACTAATCCAAAATACCCTGAATTATTAATTGAATTGATTGAGAAATTAAATCTTTCTGAATTGGATAAATTGGGTGCTCCTGACTTAAAGGTAAAGAATTCATTTTTTGTTTTTCATCGTAGTGAAGTGAAAAGTGAACGAACAGTTTTAGTACACGAAAATGACGTTAAATACATCAAGGTTAAAAAAGGAGATACCTTTTATAGAATTTCACAAGAATTTGGATTGAGTCTTTCACAATTATACAGCTACAATGATTTCGGACCTCAAAAAGATATTTTAGTTGAGGGAGATATTGTTTACCTAGAATCAAAAAGCAGAAAATCTAGAAATGGTAAAGTTGATTTCAAAGTCCTGAAAAGTTCGACTTTAAGACAAGTTTCTCAAGAAACAGCTATCAAATTAGAAACGCTTCAACGTTTGAATGGAGATGTTTCGGCTGATGTGAAGTTTGAAAAAGGGGAGGTGGTGAAGTTGAAGGGGAAATGATTTTGGATGTTTGATGTTGAATGTTTGATTTTTTTTTTTTTTGAAGTTCATCTAGATTTCGAATTTTGAAAAGTCATTGAATAAAATATTCCGAACATTTTTAATTACATATTAAAAGGAGCGAGAAGCAGAAATATTATTGAGTAATTTCACTTATCTCGAAACTAAATAAATCAGCAACTCTTAATTCTAAAGCATCTGCGACAATTTTTAGTGTTGTTGTAGTTGGATTTGTTTTACCTAATTCAATTCTAATTAAGTTGCTTTTTTCTATATTGCAAATATCTGATAATTGCAATAATGTTAAGCCCTTACTTTTGCGTAATTGCCTAATATTCAAACCCAATTTTTGAATATACTCTTCGCGTTGCATATACAATTTTCATAATTCAAAATTATTTAATTGAAATCATTTATGACACCTTTTTAATGTTTTGATTATATTTGTACAACTTAGTTTTATAATCACAATAGAATCAATCAGATAGACGTATCAAACGACTTAAATTAAAATCAGGAATATTGTACGATTTTGATTTTATCAATGATAAAATACTGACTCTTTGTTTTGAATTAAACTCAATTGATTTCAAAAATTGTAATAAAAAATAAAAATTTAATGTTTAGTAAAAAACCAAATTTTAAAATGATGAAAAATACCCTTTTAGCAGTAATAATTATATCGAGTCTAAATTCTTGTTCCGATAATAATGAAAATTCTAATAAAAAAGATAAAAATAACATAACGAAAAGTAATGAATCAAACTCAAATCAAATAGTGCCTAAAAAAATTACTGAAAAAGTAATCAGACTTAAAGATACAAAATCAGGATTTGTTGTAGGCAAATGGTATTACAATGACGATGCTAGAGCTAATAATGGTGATCATAAAATATATGGTAGATATAAAGAAACACAAGTAAATCGAATTGGACATGAAGTAGTAGTTTTTGATAAATGTTTAGTCTTTAACTATAATAGTATGGCTTATCAAGGTCGATGCTTAATTGAAGATTTTAATGAATATTTTGAATCACCTAAAGATATAAATAATTTTTTAGCACACCCTACATCACAAGTAGCTGTTGATGATTTAATTGTACAAATAAAAAAATATAAACAAACAGAAGAAAGCAGATCAACCGATGGTAGTGATGAATTAATTGACATTAATGATGCAGAAATACAACCATAAACATATTTTTATTTAAAAACTAATAATTATGAAAAACATACTTTCAATAACAATAATTTTATCGAGTCTAAATTCTTGTTCCGATAATAATGAAAATTCTAATAAAAAAGATAAAAATAACATAACGAAAAGTAATGAATCAATCCCAAATACAATAGTGCCTAAAAAAATTATTGAAAAAGTAATCAGACCTAAAGATACAAAATCAGAATTTGTTGTTGGTCAATGGTATTTTTGTGATAAAAAAAACGATAGTTGGAATCCTAGTCAAGTTTATGGAAGGTATAAAAATACAACTGAACCAGATCAGTTTGGTACTCGTTTCGTAGTATTTGATAAAACATTAACATTTAATTTTAGTAGTGATCCTTCTGTAAGAGACCAAATTTCTGATATTGATAGACGTTATCATGTTAAGTCTGAAATCGATAACTTTCTAAAAAATCCAATACCAGATTCAGCTATTCCAGCACTAATTGAACAAATTAAAAAAAATCAAAAAAAAACAGACGAATATCGTTCAGAAGATGGAAGTGATGAAGTGTATGATAATTTAATTCAACAATAAAACTAAATATATATATTATGAAACGAATATTAATAATCACATTAATTATTGCAAGTTTTTATTCTTGCTCAACTTCAACAGAAAATAAGCAAGAAGAAAGTAAACAAAATGCAATTACAGAATATTGCGATTGTTTAAATAATTCAATTAATGATAGTATTTTAACTCTTGATTCACTTGTAACTCTTGATTCGACATGTTATAAAGCAATGATGAAAAAATACAAATCTAAAATTGATTCATCATTTGTTTCTTCTTTTGATACTATTCAAAAAATAATACAACTTAAAGATGCTGTCAAAACAAAAGTTTCAGTAAATATTAATAACGTATTGAAAAATAATACATGGAAAACTAATCTCTATGTAGATCAGTCTACAAATAGTTTTGCATCTCGAATATTTAAATTTGAGGGAAAAATGTTTTCTCAAAATATAGTAATAGTATACTCAGATAGCTATTCGTATTCAGGTACATACTCTATTGAAAGAGAAGATAATGAATTTTATATTTTATTGAAATACGATGATGGAGAAGAAGGCACATTGAAGCTTGTTAAAAAAGGAGGCAAGATAATGTTAGAAAATTCAAACTATTATTTCTTTCCTGAACTTAAAAAATAAATAATGAAAAAAATAACTTTATTAATAATATTATTAATTAAATGCACAATATCATTCACTCAAGTGAATAATAAAGTAAATATTGGAGTTTTAGATATAAATAATCATGTTATCAAATCAGATACATTTGATATGAAAATGACATTTACAGTAGAACCAAATAAGATATTACGTATAACAACTGAAAAATCTGATGGCACGTCAGAAACAAATAATTTCCCATACCAATCTGTTACTAAAGGAGCTTATGGTAGAGATGAAATTGTTTATTACACATTGGAAGCAGCAGATGAAAGTTACTATAGTTTTAAATTTCCATTGACACAGAATGTTGTATATATTAGTTTTAATGGGGGATTAAATTATGAAAATTTTAGAAGAGTATATAGTGGTTCAATATATACTCCTTATAGTAATAATAAACCACCTGTATCAGTTATTGAAAAAGAAGATAATAATGAAAAATATGTTAATATAGATAAACCTCCTGGTGCGTTAAATAAAATATTAACTGATATGCTTACAGAAACTGATTTAGAATATCCAGTAGACCAGGAAGAATATATACCATACTCAATTGGATTTGATGATAAAAAACAAGTGACAATCCAAACATATTATTCAGGTAAATTAATTAAAACAGTTACTGATTCATATATGAAAACATTTCAAGTCAGCATTAGTGGTAAACATTTAAAAACAACTGTGCTAGATGATGTTAATGATACGGAGATTTTTGATATTTTACCTGGTACAAAAACAAATGATAAAGAAGTTGTGATGTATGTCTGGGGTGGGAATAATACAGCAAAAAACGCAAACAGGATAATACTAACATTTTCATTGGTAGAAAACACTATTAAAGTTGAACAGTATGGTGAACATACAGTTATATACAGTGGTTCTATTTATAGTGAATATAATATACCTGGTGGATTTTAAAAATATTAAATAAATAACCAATTATGAAAAATACAATTCAGTTGCAATAATTATAGGGAGTCTCTATTCTTGTTCAGATACAAAAAATGAAAACGTTGATAATAAAGATGTTAATGAAATAGAACAATCACAAGTTATAAAATACGATTATGAATTTGATGCTGTTTTTCAGTTTGATGATTTTAAATTTTATTTAGATGAAGAAGGTACACAATTATTGACTGGTTCATGTGGAACAAAAAACAGTTCAGAATCAATTACATATTTAGCTACATTTAAAAATGGTTACATAACATCTGAGAAAAAATATGTCGAAGTTGATAATAAAATGATGTTGGTATCTGATATGAATTATAAAGATGGTGCAAAATTTAATGGATGGGAAGTAACATTATTTAGCGAAAATGATTTTGTGATTACAACGGAATATAGTGAGTTTAAAGATGGAAAAAGTGTAGAAGCTAAAAAATGGATATTAGAAGAAAGTAAAATAGGGTTTGAAGATATATACGAAGTCTATTTCAAAATAAATCCACATGCTTGGATGACGCATGAAGGGGCAGTAACAGAATCTAATAAAATTAATATTCCATTTAAAATACACTATAGTCATACAAGAAGTGACTCAGATTTCACGAAATTAAAACATTGGTTTGATGAAAATTCTAAAAAATATAATCTTTCCAAATTTTTCTACTTTGATAAATAAAAACACTTGAAATTCAATACAATTCCTGCTTTTAATGGCAGGAATTTTTTTGTTTTAATATTCTGTAAAACTATGTTTTTAATTTGATTATGTTAATTTTTGAAGAATAATTCATAATCCAACATCTAACATCAAATTAGTCTCTCCTAAAAGAATGAATATCATTGTGATTTTCTTCGATTATATCTTTTACTTTTTTGATTTCTTGTGTTAGAATGAAAATGTCGGGAGTAGCATTTTGTTTGAGCCAAATCCAACTTTCATTTTCGTGTTCTACGGCCATTGCGATGTGATATAGCAAGTCGAATTTGTATTTTAAAAGCCATTTTTGTGCTTTCTCATCACCTTCGGCAGCGTGAATCATTGCCATAATGTGCGCAAATCCATTATTCATAAGCCAGGTTCTAGCTTCGTCTTTTAAACGAATAGCAGCAGCGGCGATAACCAATTCAGGATAACCGTTTTCGTTTAACCAAGCTGAAATATCTTTGTTTCCACTAATGGATTGTGCCCAAGCCAAAAGAATTTTTGGGTGGTAATCGATGCGTTTTAATTCTACTTTTTTTACAACAGAAGAGTTTACCGGAAGTGGTTTTGAGACTTCGGTCTTTTTCTTCTTAAATCGGTCGAATAAACTCATTTGATTTCGTAAAATAGGTAAGCAACTAGAATGGCTGTAACCGCACCAACGATGTCAGCGATGATTCCACCCATTGCGGCATAGCGCGTATTTTTTACTTTTACTGAACCGAAGTAAACGGCTAATACATAGAATGTTGTTTCTGTACTACCTTGAAAAGTAGCAGAAAGTTTACCGATGAAAGAATCTACACCGTGCGTTGTGAAAGATTCCACCATTAAAGCTCTAGCGCCACTTCCTGAAAAGGGTTTCATAAAGGCTACAGGTAATGCTTCAACGAATTCTGTGTGGACAATCCCGATGTATTCCAATGAAAATTTAATCGCTTTTACGATTTCGTTTAATGCACCACATTCTCTAAAAACGGCAATCGCAGCAAGCATTGCAACAAGGTAAGGGATGATGTTAATTGCTGTTTCAAAACCTCCTTTTGCGCCTTCGATGAATGTATCGTACACATTTACTTTTGAGCGAATAGCCAGTAATAAGAATACTGTGATGATTGAAAATAAGGTAACATTACTCGCTACGGAAGAAATTGGTTGAACCATATCGGGATGGTAACTTAAATAGATGACCAAACTAACGATTAAGGTTGTTAATGTTCCAACATATAAAAGAATTACTTTATTGAAAAGGTTGATTTTTTGTTTTATCCCAACGTAAATCAAAGCGGCTAGAGTTGCGAAAAATGTTGCAATCAAGATAGGTAAAAATACTTCAGCGGGAGTTGTAGAACCATTGGTAGCTCGCATAGCTAAAATACTTACAGGGATGATTGTCAGTCCTGAAGCATTTAAAACCAAGAACATTATTTGTGCATTGGTTGCTTTTTCAGGTTCAGGATTCAAGGTTTGCAATTCTTTCATTGCTTTTAATCCCATAGGAGTTGCTGCATTGTCCAGGCCTAACATATTCGCTGAAATGTTCATCATCATCGAACCAATAGCAGGGTGGTCTTTCGGGACTTCAGGGAATATTTTTGAGAATAATGGAGATACTAACTTGGTCATTTTTTGAATTGCTCCACCAGCTTCTCCTACTTTCATAAAACCCATCCATAAGCACAATGCGCCTGTTAATGCAAGGGAGATTTCGAATCCGTTTTTAGCGGCATCAAACAATGAACTCATCATTTTTTCGAAAATCGTTAGGTCGTGCCAAAAGATTAATTTCCCTAATCCCATTGACATAGCGATTAGGAACATTGCGATAAATATTCTATTTAATAACATATAACGAAATTCGTTATTATTTCAGTTCGAAATAAATAGGGGGGGACAAGATTTCCACAGAGTTATAAACGGGATTTATGTGTGATGCTGAATTTGGTTTTAACACAAAAGATACTGCGTCGCAGTATATCACAAAAGGAAGCAACAAAAGTTTCACAAAAGTTGGATGTGTAGTGTTTAAGAAAGTGGAAGAATAGGTAAACCTATTTTTTCATTAAGAATGAAGTGGTTTCATACACGAACTAAAAAAAACTTTTGATGTTTCTACTTTCTTCCTTTTTAACACAAAAGATACTGCTTCGCAGTATATCACAAAAGGAAGCATCAAAAGTTTCACAAAAGTTGGATGTGCAGTGTTTAAGAAAGAGGAAGAATAAGTAAACTTATTTTTTCATTAAGAATGAAGTAGTATCTTACACAAACTAAAAAAAAAAACTTATGTATTTCTTTTGATGCTTCTACTTTTTTCTTTTTTTAACACAAAAGATACTGCTTCGCAGTATATCACAAAAGGAAGCAACAAAAGTTTCACAAAAGTTGGATGTGCAGTTTTTAAGAAAGAGGAAGAATAAGTAAACTTATTTTTTCTTTAAGAATGAAGTTGTTTCAGACACAAACTAAAAAAACTTTTGTGTTTCTTTTGATGCTTCCTTATATGTTCTTTTGTGTTAAAATAAATCTTCAAGAACTCATCTAAACAAATAGCGAAGCTGTTTCTACCAAGTACTAAAAAAAACTTTTGTGCGTCTTTTGATGCTTCCTTTTGTTTTCTTTTGTGTTAAAAAAAATCACAAACTCATAATCTCCTTAAAACGAATAGCTTGTCTTCTTGATATTTCTACTTTTTCACCTTCTTTTAACTCAACCATTAATCCTCCGTTGAACCAATTTTCTATGGAACTAATCCATTTGGTGTTGATGATGAATTTACGGTTGGCTCTAAAGAAATATTCAGG
>CANCEQ010000133.1 GCA_947375085.1 Flavobacteriales bacterium | reverse complement strand
AATAGTTATTTGTATACCTATGTAAACAATGAAAAAACGAAAATATGTAATTTCTTACCAACTGATTATCAATTAAAAAACAATGTGTTTGTTTATCGAAATATAATGGGAGGAGTAAGTGCATTTGTTGATGGGAAAAATTATGAAATTACCAATCAGAATGAATCGAGTTATGATATTTACGGTTCTTCAGTAATTGTTAAGCTTTTTAATAATTCCTATATTGTTCTTAAAAAAGGTATTAAATATACAACTTAACCTATTTTAATTCCATAATTGCAGCTTTTATGCCAATTGTACGAGTTATAAAATCAACATCATATTTAGGGTTTCTTGCTGGAGAGTATTCTCTTCCATAAAAGATAATTTGGAGATGTAATTTATTCCATAATTCTCGAGGGAAAAGTTTTTTTGCGTCTTTTTCAGTTTCTACAACATTTTTCCCTTTTGTTACTCCCCAACGAATTAATAAACGATGTATATGTGTATCAACAGGAAATGCAGGGACACCAAAAGCTTGCGAAACAACTACTGATGCTGTTTTATGACCAACCCCAGGTAGTTCTTCTAATAATTCCATTTCTTCTGGAACTTCACCATTGTATTTATCAATCAGAATGTGAGATAAGTTGTAGATTGCGTGAGATTTTTTAGGAGATAATCCACAAGGTCTTATTATTTCTCTGATTTCATCTGGAGTTAGTTTGATCATGTCAAAAGGATTATTCGCCAATTTAAATAAAGAGGGAGTAACACGATTAACCATTATATCTGTACATTGAGCAGATAACAAAACAGCAATTAATAAAGTATATGCATCAGAGTGATCTAAAGGAACTGGTGTTTCAGGATATAATTTTTCTAATTCATTAATGATATAGATACCTTTTTCTTTCTTTAACATATATTCTGTTTAATTTCGTGTAAAATTGAATCCTTATGAACAAAGATAATCTCTTTCCTCAATTCAGAAAGTTAAGTAATGAAAAAGCATTTTATAAAATTTTAGATGAACGAAATTTCGAAGAAATTCAATTAATAGGTTCTAAAAAAATACTCCATAAAACTGTTGCAGAACAATACCCTGAAATACTTCGAATCCAAGATATGTTGAATTGTTTAAATGGATTGTTTATTGTTTTTTCCGAAAAAGAATGGAATAAATTAATTGAACGATGATTATTCTGTTTTAGATTTTATTGAAAAGATAATATCAACTCTTCTATTTTTTTCTCTATCAGCTTCAGTTCTTTCAGGACTTACTAATAAAAGATTATTGCTGAATCCTTCATAGCGTAAACGATTACTATCGATACCTTTTTTTATTAATTCCGAATATACATATTTAGCTCTTTTTTTACTGAGTTTCATATCATTTCCACAACAAACATGCCCACGTATAAAAGCGTTGACTTCTTTGTTTTGATTTAAGAAATTAAATAAATCGTTCATTTCTTTTAAAGAACTGTCATTTATAATAGGCTCAGTGTCCTCAAATTCCAACCCCATAATTACTAATGCAACTGAGTGGTTTAAATTTTGAACATTAATTGTATTTAATTTTTTTTCCATGTCACTATAACGTTTGTTTTTAGTGAATTTTGAGGATTTTTCTCTGACCAATAGATTATCTATTTGATCTTGAGATTTTCCGGCTGTATTAAGTTCAGCATTTCCATCTTCTTCCATTAATATTTGAAGTGGTTGATTAGGTTTAAAAACTGTTACAACGGTATCAACAACATTTGAAGAATCAACTTTAGGTTTGTTATTAACCAAAACAGGATCATTACTTCTGATATTATTTTTGGAAAATATGATATCAACTCGACGATTTCTACTTCTGTCATACTCTGTAAGTTCTGGTTGAACTAAAAGTAATGTATTACTAAATCCTTGATACCTTAATCTTTCTGGATTTATTCCTCTATCAACTAATTCAGTATAAACAAGTTTTGCTCTTTTTTTGCTCAGTGGCATTTCATCTCCACAGCAAACGTGTCCTCTAATAAATGCATCAACTGCATTGTTTTTACTTAAAAAATAAAACAAGTCATTCATCTCGGCTAAAGATGCAGGTGTTATTATTGGTTGATCACCTTCAAATTGTAAATTCATACTTAACAAAATAATGGATTTGTCAAGATCTTCTATTTTAATTTTTGAAAGTCTAGACCCTAGGTCAGGGTGAAGTTGAGTGTTTGGTTTTCTTTGTTTTGCTGATTTTTCACGTATAACCATTTTGTCTATTTCTTCCTGAGATTTTCCTTCGATAGATATTTTTTCATTTTTATCTAAGGGTTTTAGATCTGATTCTGTTTTTTCAAAAACTTCTTCTTTATCAGGAATTTTAATTGGTTTTACATGATCAACAATTGTATCTTTTTTATTTTCTTCCAATTTTTTATTTTCTTGTTTTATTTTAATTGGTTTTGATGAAATTGTAGAAGTATCTGATTTTATTTTTCCATGTTGTTCATAGTTCGTTTTTTTTTCTTCTCTAACTATTAGATAATCAGATGGGAAAATTCTAGTAGATGTAACTCCTTCTAAACTTTCTTTTTCAATTTTTGTTTTAGTTTCATATTTCTTAGCAATCTGCTTGTAATCAATTGAATCAATATCTGATGAAACGGGTTCGTTTTTAATTTCGGTAAGTTCGGTTTCAACCTGAATTGTTTTAGTATAAATGTCAGGTTTTTCAATCGGAGTATTTATTTCAGGCTCAACTGTTTTAGTGTAAAAAGGATCTTCAGACTGATAGTCTTTTGTAGGTAAAAGTATTACAGGATCTTTGTATCTATATTTAATATCAACTCTTCTCCAGTTAAATCCATCTGAATAAGAGTATAAAAATGCAGGAGGATATTCTAAATTTTCTGGTCTATACTGATGAATTACAATAGCAGAATCTATTGAACCTTTAATTGAATTCATACGTTTTTTTGATCGAATTTGATTGTAAACGGGTGAGCCTGTTTTTTCAACATAACCAACTATTTCGATAATTTCAATAGGTTTTGTTTTTACTTCATTTACAAAATCTTTTAAAACAATCATCGATTCTGCAGTTAAACTAAAATTATCTACGTCATAATAAAATGATTTTACATGCAGCATTTCTCTAGTTTGTGAATTCAAACTATTTGAGAAAAGAAGCAATATAAATATTATGTTAAAGCGAATCATTTAGTTTAGACATCAAAATTAGATAAGGATTTTATACTTAAAACTACTAATAAAGTTTCAATTTTATAGGAATAATAGTAATTATTCAGTTTTAATTTTGAAACTATTACCTAGGTAAGTACCTTTGTTGAATGAAAATAGATGAAATAATTAAAGCAAACTTTAAGTCTTCTCAACAAAAGGCAATCGTAAACCTAAGATATACAGCAAATTATTTTAGTAACTCTCAAAATGTTTTCATGTCAGAGTTTGATTTAACGATGCCACAGTTTAATATCTTGAGAATTTTAAGGGGTGCAAAAAAAGCAATTAACGTAAATTCGGTTAAAGAAAGAATGGTAGAGAAATCACCCAATTTGACTCGTATTATGGATAAGTTAGTTGCAAAGAAATTAATCAATCGTTTTCATTGTAATGAAGATAGAAGATCGGTTTACGTTGAAATCAATAAATTAGGCTTAGATTTACTAAGTAAAATAGATCTGAAACTTGGTGAAGCAAATTTGTTTCCTAAAAGTTTAAATGACGAAGAAGCTGAACAACTTAGTTTTCTTTTGGATAAAATGAGGGAAAATTAATTATGAGACTAAATATAATACATCGACTTTTACTTTCTTTTCTATTAGTTTGTGCTTTTTCAAATGTTTCTTTTTCTCAAAAAGAAAACAATCAAGGAGTCTTGACGGGAAAAATTTTTGATACCCTGACCTCTAAACCTATAGAATATGTTCAAGTTAAAGTTTTAAATGAGTTGGATTCAAGTACTATAAATGGTATTTATTCAAATGTTAAAGGAGAGTTTGAGTTAGGGAGTATTCCTTTTGGAAAATACATTTTAAAAATTTCATTTTTAGGTTATGAGACTAAATTTTATTCTAACATTTTGTTTTCAAATTCAAACCCAAAATTAGATTTCAAAAATATATATTTAGTAACGGAGAATGAGATTGGTTTATCTGAGGTAAAAGTCTTTGGAAAAACTGATGTTTTAAAAACGGGAATCGATAAAAAAATATATAACGTTGCTGAAGATTTATCGTCAAAAGGAGGTTCAGCAAATGATGTGTTAAATAAAGTTCCTTCAGTTGGTGTTGATCAAGATGGTAAAGTTTCTTTAAGGGGAGACGGAAATGTTACTATATTAATTGATGGACGACCGAGTTCTCTTTCCGGAGGGAATGGTAAAAGTTTGTTAGATGCAATTCCTGCAAGTTCGATTGAACGAATTGAAATTGTTACTAATCCTTCAGCAAAATATTCACCAGATGGTACATCGGGTATAATTAATGTTGTCTTGAAAAAGAATAAGTTAAGAGGTACAAACGGAATGATTAGTGCAAGTGGAGCAACAGGGAATTTATTCAATGGATCTGCTAGTTTTAGTTTTAGAAATGCTAAATTGAACACCTATGTAAACTATACCTATAGGTATATGGAAGGGTATCGAAATAATTACGGTACCTTGGAACAAATATCAAGCAATAATGTGACTACTTTATTAGATCAAAATAGAACAGGTAGTGATTTAAATTCAGGTCACACTTTGAGGTTTGGGACAGATTTTTACCTAAAACCGAATCAAACTTTAGGGTTTTCGGTAACCGGAAATGATGGTGTTCGAAATAGAACTGGTGACCTTAGAAATAATTTATATTCTGGTAATTCAGTTTTAACCAAAACTTGGGATCGTTTATCATCTGATCCAACTTCACAGCAGAATATGGATTTCGGTTTAAGTTATAAAATTGATTTTAAAAACGATAAAGGGACTTTAACAGCAGATGTGACTCAATCATTAGGGACAGATGATATAAAAGGAATTTATGATGAAAAATATTATAATTTGGATGGTTCTCAAAGTGGTAAATCGGATTTAAATCAAAGACTGTTTAATATTGAAAAAAACAATGTATCAAATGCTCAGGTTGACTATACACGAACTTTTCCAAAAAAGAATGCAAGATTTGAAGCGGGATTAAAATCTATTGTTAGAAATTTAGGAGTAAACACGAATTCAGAAAGATTAGACACTTTGACTTCTGTTTTTACACCTGATACATTAGCTAATTTCGTTTATAAATACAATGAGCAAGTTTATGGAGCTTATGGGATTTATGGACAACAGAAAGGTAAATTCAAATTCCAAGGAGGTTTAAGAATTGAGCAAGCTTTACAAGTGCCTTATTTAGTTTCAACGAATCAAAAATTCACAAATAATTATTTTAACATATATCCTTCAGGACATATTAAATACAACCACAAAGAGAATACAGAATGGAGTTTGAGTTATAGTCGAAGAATAAATAGATCATCATCTAGCGATATGAATCCGTTTACGAATTATTCAGATCCATTTAATTTAAGAATGGGAAATCCTAATTTAAAACCTGAATACATTAATTCATTTGATTTAGGGTATTCGATTGAAAAAAAGAAACTTACATTGACAACAAGTGTTTACTACCGTCATACTACTGATGTGATTCAAAGAATTAAAATTTTTAATGCAGATCAAACCTCTGCAGTTACTTTTACAAATATTGATCAGAGTCAAAGCGCAGGTATTGAGATTGTTACTATTTACAAGCCTGTCAAATGGTGGAAAAATGTAATTTCATTTAATGGAAGTGGTATAAAATATACTGATAATACAGCAAATTTTAATTACAACAATAGTGGGTTTACTTGGGGAGCTAAATATGTAGGTACAGTTGATTTTTGGAAGAAAACAATGACAGCCCAATTAAATATAAATTATATTGCACCTATGGTTACTGCTCAAGGTAAAGCACAAAGAAGAGGGGCTGTTGATTTTTCCACCGAGAAAAGTCTAAAAGATGGGAAATGGTCTATCGGTTTAAGAGTCACAGACATATTTAACAAACAAGGCTTTTCTTTTAAAGTTGTTCAACCTTCTATTATACAAACATCAGAATACAAATGGTTAACCAGAAGATTGTATTGCACAATTTCGTATAAGTTCGGAAAGTTAGAAATGACTCATAAAAAATCTACAAATGAATCTAACTCAGGAATGGATTTTTAAAATTATTTAAAGCTCATTTTATCTATAGGGTTTGGAATGTATTTTATCCCTAAATTTAGAAGAGCAGCATCAAAGCCATTGTTCTTTTTGATTTTTGAAGAAGTATCCTTACTATTCAATTTGATTGTTTTATTTGAAGTTTTCATAGTTTCTAAGTTTTTGTTGTTTGCTTTCAAATAAATATAATCAAAAAATAGTCCAACTTTTTCTCAAAAAGAGTAAAGCGTATATTTGATTGATTTAAGTGTGAAAAGAGGTTGTTTGTTTCACTAAAAACTGTTTAAATAATAGAAGATGAAGGTAGCAAGTGTTAGTGAATTAAAAAAAGAGTTTAATCATTTATCTACTATTGAGTTGGTAGAATTATTAAATAATCTAATAAAATTCAATAAAGAAAATAAGGAATATGTTCATTATCTACTCTTGGAAAGTGATTTTGAAGATAATTATATTCAGAAAATAAAAGATGAGTTAGAGATTGAATTTAAGTCGATTGATGCTAGAAGTTGGAAAACAATGAAAAAATCGATTCAACGAATTTTAAAAGTATTAAAGAAACATATAAAGTTTTCTAATAAACCTCAAACTGAAATTGAATTGCTTCTTTTCTTTTGTGAGAAATTAAGAGGTTTTAAAACAGCAATGAATCGAAATCCAGTTATTTATAATATATACGTTCGTCAAGTTAATGCTATCAATAAAGCATTAGATAAATTACATGAGGATATTCAATTTGATTACAGAGAAGAAATAGAGGAGGCAATAAAGATATTGGATTAATTAGCTTCCAAAACCATCTGCTAAATTTCGAGCAACTGCGTCATAATACATATTCATATTCTTAGCTTTTTTTACCCGTTTGAATACTGCGTGTGAATCATTAAAAGTTTTAGAAAAGTATTCCCAAAATGATTCCATTTTCATTAATAAATGTTTATCTCCGGATAGTTGTTGAGCGTAATTATTTAATAATGAATCGTGAAATTTCATGAATTTTACTTGAGAATCTTCAGGAATTACATCTGTTTGATTTTGAATCATTTCTGGTAAAAATGGATTGGCTATCACTCCACGACCAATCATCCATTTTTTAACCGTTTGAAATTTTTCTTGTAATGTTTTTAGTTGATTATAAGAGATTATATCACCATTATACACCATACTATGGTTTGTTCCATCCAAACATTTCTGAAAAGCATCTTGGTCTACAGTTCCGGTATACATTTGTTTTGCTGTTCTTCCGTGTATAATAATTTCAGTTAAAGGGAATTGGTTTAGATGAGGAATTAACTCAGGTGTTTCAAAATTATTTTCATATCCAAGACGCATTTTCATCGAAAGTTGAATGTTGATTTTCGGAAGTACTTCTTCTAGAATTTCAACGACTTTCAATGGTTGACATAACATACCGGAACCCATACCTTTTTTAGCAACCATGGGGTAGGGACAACCTAAATTCCAATTCATTTCAGTATGCCCCAAATCGGATAAATAATTTGCTAAATAAATAAAGTCTGAAGCATCATTCGTCATTATTTGAGGGATGATTTTATATCCTTGATTATTTTCAGGTTGAACATCAATAATATGGGACTTCTTCATTTCTTTTGAATGAGAAAGACAAATCCAAGGGGAATAAAAAACATCAATTCCGCCAAAATATTTATTATACGCGTTTCTAAATCTAAAATCAGTTAAACCTTGAAGTGGAGCCAATAAAATTTGTGACTTTTCAGACTGTGCCATTTAATATTATTTAATCGAAATTAAGAAACTATTTTAGATTAGTTATCATATCATACATTTTGATTTCTAATATTCTTAGTTAATGAACAATCGAGTATAAATAAAATAATAAAAGCTTCGAAATTCTTTTTGAGTGATTAACTATATTTGACCTACTAAAAAATAGAAAAATGAAATTATTGCAAGACAAAGTGGTATTGATAACTGGTGCTTCTAGAGGAATTGGTAAATCAATCGCTGAAGAATGTGTAAAACAAGGTGCTATTGTAGCATTTACTTATTTATCATCTGAAGAAAAAGCGAGAGCTTTAGAAGTTGAATTGTCAGTAAATGGTGGAGTAGCAAAAGGTTTTAAATCAGATGCTGCTAAATTTGATGAAGCTCAAACTTTAGTTGATGATGTTGTAGCTGCTTTTGGTACAATAGACGTTTTAGTTAATAATGCGGGTATCACAAGAGATACTTTATTAATGAGAATGAC
>CANCEQ010000132.1 GCA_947375085.1 Flavobacteriales bacterium | reverse complement strand
CAATGGAAAGATGAAATCAAACCCAAAGCTGTTCAACGAGCACTATTTACCAATTTTTCAAAAGAGGAAGAAGAAATCATTTCAATTTTAGAATCAGAAGGTGATTTAAATGTCGATACGTTAGCTTTAAAAACAAAAACACCCGTTTCAAAGGTAAATGTGCTGTTATTTAATTTAGAGATGGTAGGAGCAGTTAAAATGCTTCCGGGTAATAAGTATCGGGTGATTTAAAGAAGAACATAAAATCACATTCGAATAATTTTACCGTCTTCCATTTCAATAATTCGATCGGATTTTCTAGCGAATTCTGAATCGTGCGTCACAATAAGTAACGTTTGTTTAGTTTCTAATGTTAATTCTTTAAAAATATCGAAAACAAGTTCACTGTTCTTTTTATCTAGGTTTCCAGTTGGCTCATCTCCCATAATGATAAGCGGTTCATTGATTAAAGCTCTAGCAATGGCAACACGTTGTTTTTGTCCACCTGAAAGTTGATTTGGTTTTTTTAATGCTTCTTTTTCAATTCCTAATAACTTCAGTTTTTCAATCGCTTGATGTTCAATTTGTTGTGAAGAATACTTTCCTAGCTTTAATCCAGGCAGCATTACATTTCGAAGGACAGAAAATTCATTCAATAGGTAATGAAATTGGAAAACGAACCCTATTTTTTCATTTCGAACTTTAGCCAATTCGTGTTCTTTTTTCCCTTTCATACTGATGTTGTCGATGAGTAAATCGCCTTCATAATCCGTATCCATCGTAGAAAGAATATAAAGTAACGTTGATTTACCACAGCCCGATTTACCAATAATGGAAACAAATTCGCCGCGATCAATGCTAAAATTAACATCGTGTAAAACCTGAATTGTCACAGGGTCGTGAAAATTTTTACAAATGGATTTCGATTCTAAAACTATTTGACTCATCTTATTTTCCTCTAATAATGACAACAGGATCTACTTTACTTGCTTTTTTAGCTGGAAAATAACCCGCTAAATAGGTGGTTACAATTGAAAATATCGTTCCAATGAGATAGAATTTTATATCATAATTCACTGGAAATGTGGTGATATTTGGCATTGCGGCGGTATTAAATGGTAAGTTGTCGATAATGAACGAGAATATAAATCCAAATAAGAGTCCGAACATTCCACCTACAACACCAATTGCTAAACCAATCATAATGAATACATTTTTCACTTCGTTTCCTGAAAATCCGGTCGCTTTTAAAATAGCAATTGAATCCATTTTTTCGAAAATCATCATATTCAAGATGTTATAAATTCCAAAGCCAGCAACAATTAATAAAGTAATTCCAACAGCATAAGAAATCAAGGTACGGATACCACTTCCTGTTTCAAATTGAGCATTCGCTGTTTGAATATCAACTGCATCTACCTCAAATAGTTTACTATATTCTTTCGCCATTTGAGGCGCATTCGCCATATCATTTAATTTAATCTGAATATCCGTAATATAGCTATTTGTTTTCCCCATTAATTTTTGAGCAGTAGCAATGGAAGCATAACTTTGAACTTTATCAATATCCTGTAATCCTGATTCGAAAAAGCCAACCACTTTTAATTGCATTCGAGCTCCACGAGGAGTAGTCACTTGAATAACATCACCTATTTCAGCCAACATTTTTTGTGCAGCCACTTTCCCTAAAATGATACTATTTGGAATCGTTTTGATATCCATAAAATTGCCAGTAGTAACATATTCGTGGAAAGCAAACAATCGATTTTCAGCTTCTGGATCAATTCCGTTAATAACGCCATTCATATCGATAGCACCTACATTGTAGAAAACTTGAGTTGTTATTTTAGGTGAGTAACCAAGAACACGATCATCATTTTTTAGCAAATTCATAATGGCGCCATTGTTGTAAATTTCCAATCGTCCACCGTTTGGTTTAATAGATTCTACAAAATTATGCGACTCTTTAAAAGAGTTGTCTTTATCAATAGGTTGAATTTTAGTCGGTTTTATCTCATTGTACAAACGAATATGGGGTGTTCGATTTAAAATCAGATTGTCTAACAAATCGTTTAGTCCATTCATAAAACCAAGTAAAGTGACAAACATTGTGATACTAAAAGTTACTCCAACAGCCGCTACCATCGTTTGTTTCCAACGAGCCAGCATCAATGCCTTTGCAATACTAAAAATTAGTTTTCTGTTCATTTTACAGGAATAACAAGTACATCTTTTTCAGTCAAACCGCTTGTGATTTCAATTTTTTCGTAGTCTTTTAATCCTGTTTTTACGAATTTTTTATCCCCATTTTCCAATAAAACATATTCATCATTAATGAAGAATTTTCTTGGAATTGTCAGTACTTTTTCTTTTTTCTCTAAAACGATGTTCGCTTCTAAAGATAAATTAGGATATAAAACAGGAGGCTGTTTTGTAAACACAGCATCTACGGTAAATGTCTTTGAGCCTGCATTCATAATTGGGTCAATCTTGTCGATTATCGCTTCAAACGATTTTCCTTTGTAACTATCCAAAGCAACCACTACTTTTTGTCCCTTTTTAATTTTGATAATATCGTATTCGTCTACCTGAAGAATTATTTTAAATGCCTTCGCATTTCCGATAATAGCAATAGGAGTTTGTTGACTCACCATTTCACCTTTTTTCTTTAAGATACTGTAAATTCTACCTTTAATTTCACTTTTCACGATAAAATCACCTTCCATTCTTGAAGTCAAACGAACGTTATTTTTAGTTTGTTTATCATTCAAATTCAATTGTTTACGTAAATCAACCAATTTCAATTGAGTAGATAAATAACTTGTTTTCGAATTTTGATAAGCCAATTCACTTTGTTCCAATTGAGATGCAGCGATGACGTTTTTAGAGAACAACACTTTCTGACGGGACAAATTCAAAGAATCGTTTAGCATTTTATTTCGTGCTAGATCAATGGATAATTTTAAATCGCTGATTTTAGATGAATTTGAATTAATATCCGAGAATTTAGCATTCAATTCCGCGTTTTCACGGTTGATTTGAGAAGATTCATTGAAAATCGAAAATAATTTTGAGTTCAATTTCACTTCGTCACCCTCCGTAATAAACACTTCTTGGATAATTCCACTAGCAGAAGGAAAAACCTGATATTGGTCTTCACTTTCTATGATTCCTGACGCATAAACAGATTCTGTAATCGGTTCAACTTTCGGAGAAATGGATTCTACTTTCCCTTTACAAGCAGGTAGAATCGCTAATAGCAAAAGATAGTAAGCATAATTTTTCATAGGTTAAAGGTAGAAAATATATTCCTCGATAAATAGGACAAGAATCAGGTTGTTGTTTTTTAACACAAAAGTTATTTTAACACAAAGTTCTTTTTAACACAAAAGAAATCAAAAGGAAGCATCAAAAGAACATATAAGACTTTTTAATGAGTTGAAGTTTTCTAACACCTACTTAAAAACTTTTGTGCTCCTTTTGTTGCTTTCTTATGTGAAATACTGTTTTGCAGTATCTTTTGTGTTAAAATAATAAACATGAGTTCAATATTTTTTTATGGAATTCGTTTTAATGCTGCATCTACTTATCAAACACAAACTTTTAAATCGAAATCCTATGCAAAATCTACAAATTCAAAAACCATGTTCAGAAAATTGGAATTTGATGAACGCTACTGAAAAAGGGGCTTATTGTCAAAAATGTGCAACTGAAGTAATTGATTTCACTTCAAAATCTCAGGAAGAGATAAAATCAGTGATTAAACGTATAGGAGGATCTACTTTTTGCAGTAGAATTTCAAATAGTCAATTAAACCAACTAAACCAAGAATTTGAAGAATGGGGAAAAATGAATAGTCCCTCCTTTTTTCAAAGTAAATTTTTGTTTTCAATGATTCTTATTTTTGGATTGAGTCTGTTTAGTTGTGAAACAGAAGAAGGAAGACAAAAAGTAGAAAAAATCCATCATGTTGCTTCTCAAATTATTCCTCAATTGAAAGCGGATGTTAAAGATTTTAAAGTAGAAGAAATTCAAAGTAAAATATCTTCAGATACAGTTATTAATAGTGTAGATTCTATAAGTGGTTCTAATTATATTGATAATGGAATTGAAGAATTAGTGGAATCACCATTAATTCAGGAAAGATCTTATAGCATGGGAGATATGGTAATGTCTCGAAGTTACATTTCATATCTAACGACGATTGAAAAACCAATTGAATACGATGAAAATGGTATTAAAATCCCAACTTCTTTTGAAACTAAAATTTATCCTAATCCATCGGTTGTTGCTTCAACTTTAGAATTAGGGTTTCCTTTAAAAGATAATTTTGATATTCAATTATTTGATATGAGTGGTAAATTACTTCAAAAGATCTATCAAGGAGAATTAGAAAAAGGAACACATCGTTTTCCTATTGAGGTAAGTGATTATATATCAGGAATGTATTTAATTGTTATTTGTTCTGAAAAATACAAGGAGACAGTGCGTTTGATGAAGAAGTAAATAAAAACCTCCACTCTTCGAAAGGTAATCATGGGAGAGGAAAATTCAATCATATTCTCACTCCACAGAATACACTTTCTTCCCTTTGATAAAAGTCATCGAAGCATAATTCTGAATCAATTCTGGTCCTGAAAGAACAGGGAATTCAAACAAAACAAATGTCGCTTCTTTTCCTTTTTCTATCGTTCCTCGTAGGTTCTCTTCAAAAGCTGAATAAGCTGCCCACGATGTCATTCCTTTGATACATTCATCCAAACTTAAAGTTTCACGTGGAGAAATGTTTTTGATGGAAGTGTTATCAGAGTTTAATGCCTGAACAGTTGTGTGAATTGTAATCGATGGATTAAATGGTTCGAAAGGGAAATTAGAACCAATTGTAATCATTCCCGTTTGATTTAAAATCGATTTAAAAGCCACTTGAATGGATGGATAATGAATGGATGCGTTTGGAACAAGTGAAGCAAAAACACCTAATTTACTCAATTGATTGTATTCTTTAGATGTTAGATTTTGAGTATTTTCTATTCTCCAACGATGGTCTTTATTTACTTGATTGATAGACGCATATAATTCAAGAATGGTATTATTTTTTACAGGATCACCACTTGAAACACTCATTTGATAACCTGCTGATTCACAAACTAATGATATACGTTTTAATTCTTCCAATGGTGTAGCATCATCAGCGAAAAAACTGCGAATACTTAAATTTTTGAATCGTTGAATGGACTGCTTTTTAGCAAATTGGTAATTCTCTTCAGAAGGAGAAAGCATCGCATATAAATTCAATTTCAATTGATTGCCTTTTACCAATGATTTAAAAAGTTGAAGATTTTCAGCTGATACTCCCGCTTCGTGAACTCCCGTAATTCCATATTGAAGTAATTCATTTTGAATCTCTAATATGGCTTTTTTTAATTGAGAAGAAGAATACGTGGGAGTGATTTTAGCAATTTGATTTAATTCCTGATTTTTTACAATTCCTTCATTTTCAGTAATTTTTGCTTTTTGAAGTAATGCTTTGTTTGAAAAAGCTGCTTCTTCGCCTACAAAAAATAAACAAACCGGTACTTTCGGAAATAAGGTGTTTAATCGTTCATTCGTTAATCTTTCTGTTGAATTCCAAAGGGAAGTGTCTAATCCTCTACCAACAATAAACGAACTTTCATTTAACTGACTGTATTTCTCTAATCGAACTAATAATTCATCATACGATCGCGTTCCTGTTAAATCAGCGCTTAACTTTCGTTTTGCTAAATCAATGATATGTCCGTGAGCATCAGTGAAACCTGGATAAATATCTTTCCCTCCGGCATCAATTTCTTCTTCTGAACGGTATCGGTTTAAGATTTGTCGTTCTGGACCAACTTCTACGATTTTCCCATCTTTAATCGCCATTGCTTCAGCCACATCGTCTTTTTCATTGAACGTATGAATTCGGGCATTGTGAATGATAATATCCACTTTTTTACCTTTGAAACAACCTGTCAATGAAATTAATAGACAGAAAGAAACAATCCATTTTAAAGATATTCGCATTGTAGTTGAAAATTAAAAAGGCCATCCTTTATGGACAGCCTTTAACTTTATTTAAAGTGTTACTTTGATATTCAATTCTTTCAATTGCTCATCAAACAAGGGAGATGGTGCATCAATCATCACATCTCTACCATTGTTATTTTTAGGGAATGCGATGTAATCTCTAATTGAGTCTGAACCTCCCATTGTTGCAACCAAACGGTCTAAACCAAAAGCTAAACCTCCGTGTGGCGGCGCTCCATATTCGAAAGCATTCATTAAGAAACCAAATTGAGCTTGCGCATCTTCTTTGCTAAATCCTAATAAATCAAACATTCTAGACTGAAGATCTCTATCGTGAATACGAATAGAACCTCCTCCTAATTCAACTCCATTCATTGCTAAATCGTAAGCATTTGCTCTCACTTTTCCTGGATCTGTTTGAATCAAGTGCATATCTTCTGGTTTCGGAGAAGTAAAAGGATGGTGCATTGCATGGTAACGGTTTGAATTTTCGTCCCATTCTAAAAGAGGGAAATCCAATACCCAAAGAGGAGCAAATTGATTTGGATTTCTCAATCCTAATTCGTTCCCCATATGTAAACGCAATTCATTCATTTGTTTACGCGTTTTCTCTAATTCTCCGCTTAACACTAAAATTAAATCACCTGGTTTCGCATTTGCTGCTGCTGCCCATTTTTTCAATTCTTCTTCTGAATAGAATTTATCTACTGAACTTTTGAATGTTCCATCTTCATTCACACGAAGATAAATTAATCCTTTCGCTCCGATTTGTGGACGTTTAACCCAGTCAGTAAGCGTATCTAATTGTTTTCTTGTGTAAACGGCACATTGTTCAGCATTGATAGCTATAATCGCTTCTGCTTCATCAAAAATGGCAAACCCTTGACCTTTAGCAACTGAAGTTAAGTCAACGAATTCCATTCCGAAACGAATATCTGGTTTATCAGAACCGTATTTTTCACTTGCTTCAGCATATGTCATACGAGGGAAAGCTCCTTCGAACTCAATTCCACGAACCGTTTTGAATAAATGCTTGATTAATCCTTCAAACATTTGTAAAATATCTTCTTGTTCCACAAATGCCATTTCACAATCAATCTGTGTAAATTCAGGTTGACGATCCGCTCTCAAATCTTCGTCACGGAAACATTTTACAATTTGGTAGTAACGGTCAAAACCTGATACCATCAACAATTGTTTGAATGTTTGAGGCGATTGAGGAAGCGCATAAAATTGACCTTCGTTCATTCTTGATGGAACGACGAAATCTCTTGCTCCTTCAGGAGTTGACTTAATTAAATAAGGTGTCTCAACATCCAAGAAATCTTGTGCATCTAAATATTTACGTGTCTCTAAAGCAACACGGTTACGCAATCTCAATTTCTCTTGAACAGGATTACGACGTAAATCTAAATATCTGTATTGTGCTCTCAATTCTTCCCCACCATCTGTGTTATCTTCGATTGTGAAAGGAGGTAATTTTGCAGCGTTTAAAACTGTTAATTCACTTACAATAATCTCAATTTCTCCTGTTGGAATTTGCTTGTTTTTACTAGAACGTTCAACTACAGTTCCAGTAACTTGAATTACAAATTCACGTCCCAATTTATTCGCTTTATCAGCCATTTCTGCATCATCTTCAGCATTGAAAGCCAATTGAGTAATTCCATAACGATCACGTAAATCGATGAAAGTCATTCCTCCTAAATCACGAGAACGTTGCATCCAACCAGCTAAAGTTACTGTTGTACCAACATGAGAAAGGCGTAATTCGCCACAAGTATGAGATCTATACATTTTTTTAAATATTGTGGGGCAAAGGTAATCAATGATTAGGATTTGACAAGGGATATGGTTTTGATTAAGCAATCAAACATTCAGCAGGAATACCAAATTCTTTGTGTAATTTTTTTATCATAGCGAGTGTTAAAGAACGTTTATGATTTAAAATTTCAGAAACTCTTCCTCTAGTACCAAAAAAAGGAATTAAATCAGAACGTTTTAAATTCATTTGTTCCATCCTAAATTTTATCGCTTCAATCGGATCTGGTGTTTCAATTACGTAGTGTTTTTGTTCATATAAAGAAATCAATGTAATCAATAATTCAGCTTCATTAAATTCTTCACTATCAGGACTACAATCAAATAACACTTCCATTCTTTGAAGTGCTTCATTATATTCTACTTCTGTTTTAATTAATTTTGCTTCCATTTTAGTATTCTTTTTAGATTGTTGATGCATCGATTAAATCATATTCTTTATGAGTTCCTATAAATCGTATAAACATCCATTGTGTCTCATAATTCACTTTTACCACTAATCTATATTTGTTTCCACAGATATTAAAAACGATTCGATTGTTCCCAATAATACTTGCGCTTCCATATTTCTTCTTAACATCATTTGAATGTTTCCATTCTACCTTTTTCATTTCTTGATACCAAACTTTTAATTGCTGTTCAGAATCTTCTCGTCC
>CANCEQ010000131.1 GCA_947375085.1 Flavobacteriales bacterium | reverse complement strand
AAAAACAATGGCTGGGGCAGTAACAGTAAATGGAGATTTTACAACTACTGCAAATGGAGGTGGTCTAATTGATCAATCTACTTATACATTAACGTGTAAAGGAAACTTTGTAAACAATGGAACTTTCACAGCAAGTACAGGAACTGTTGTCTTTACAGGTACTGCAGCTCAAACAATTTCAGGTACTTCTGACCCAAATTTCTATAATTTTACAATGAACAATACTGCAGGAGCGAGTATTACTTTGAATACTACAGTTTCGCATACATTTACATTTACAAATGGTAAATTTTCAATTCAAGGATTTACTTTAACTCTTGGAACAAGTTCTGCTAATGCTACAATTGCAGGAACTCCATCAGCTTCAAATTATTTTATAGCCTATAAAAATGGTTTAGTAGCTACTGGTTCTTTAAAACAATTTATAAATTCAAAAAGTTCTGTAGCAAATGCAAATGTTTATGTTTATCCAATAGGAGATTTAACCAATTATACTCCTTTTACAATGACGGTTAATGCTGCTTCAACCCTTGCAGCAGGTGCTTATTTTACAATGTATACAAACGCTTCAACAATTTCAGGTTTAAGTTCAAGTGTTACTACTTATTTAACACGTTATTGGAGTGGAACAGATTCTGGTATAACAACACCTGATTATGACATTTCCTATGCTTATTCTACAGGTGATGTTATTGCTATTGTTGGTACAGAAGCTAATTTAAGGCCAATCAAGAAAAGTGGTACAACTTGGTATAAACCTACAGGTAGTGCTTTTACAACAGGTACAGCAGTTGGAACCGGAGGATTTACAGTTGGAACTAGAACATTAACCTGGACAGGGTTAACTTCTTTTAGTGATTATGGAGCTGTTGGACCTGCAGCTGTAGGTTTACCAATTGAATTAATTGCTTTTGAAGGTAAAAAGGTAGGTGGAAATAATGAATTGATTTGGAGAACACAAACGGAAATCAATAACGATTATTTTACGATTGAAAAAACGACAGATGGTGATGTTTTTGAAATTGTAGGTACTCAAAATGGAGCGGGTAATTCAAATTCAGTTTTAAATTATAATCTGATTGACCAAAATGTACAAAAAGTAATCAATTATTACCGATTGATTCAAACAGATACAGATGGAAAAAATACTATTTCTAATTTAATTTCAATCGATAATAGAGAAATTGAAAATTCAGAAAAAGTTGTTTCAAGTATTACGAATATTTTAGGGCAGGAAATTAATGATACTTATAGAGGGATGATTATTATAACTTATACGGATGGTTCATCAATTAAAACCATTCGATAATTAGGTATGAGAGTTTTTCTAGTATTAATTTTATTATTTTCATCCTTATCTATTTTTGCAACTACAACATATACAGTAGGGGCAACAGGTGATTTCACAACAATTTCAGCTGCTTATACTGCTTGTTCAGGATCAACAGATTATATATTAAATATTCAAAACGATTATAATTATTCAACCGAATCTTCTGCTGGTACTGTTAGTATTTCATTAGGTGCTTTATCAAATAAAAGTGAAGCAAATACTGTAACTATCCGACCAGCTACAGGTGTAACTTTGTCTTTTTCAGGTACAGTATCCTCCATTTTTGTTTTGAATGGTGCTTCTTGGGTAATATTCGATGGTAGAGCCGGAGGATTAGGTTCGTCAGCCTTCACATTAATAAATAGTAGCTCTTCATCATCTAAAAGAGTATTTACATTTATGAATGATGCAAGTAATAATATTATAAAGTATTGTCTTGTGAAAGGAGACAATTCATCTATAAGTTCAGGTGCGGCTGGTTTAGTTTTATTTTCTACAACTACAGGTTCTACAGGAAATGATTCGAATACAATTGATCATTGCACATTTCAACAAAACTCTTCTAATCCAGGCTGTATAATCCAATCTACAGGTACATCAGCTAAAACAAATTCTGGAAATAATATAACAAACAATAATTTTGTCAATTTTACATGTAATGCGATTTGGGCAGATACCTATACAACTGGTTTTACAATTACTGGAAATAGTTTTTATCAAACAGCTTCAATAACACCTGTTGATGAATTTAAAATGATAAGCCTTTATGATGGAGGTGGATACACTATCACAGGGAATTATTTTGGTGGTAGAAGTGCAAATTGTGGAGGAGCAGCATTTGTGATTACAAATACCACCAATGAAGTTTATCTAGTATATTTTGCAGCAACATGTTCTGGATCAACGAATACGATTAGCGCAAATACTTTTTCTAATTTAAATATTACTACCGCTTATACCACGACAACAAGAGTGACGATGTTAACTGCTAATGGAACATCTGATTTTATAGTCGGTAGTTCAGGAAATGGAAATGTAATAGGTGCAACTTCAGGAACCGGAAATATAACAATCACTGATAATGCGGCTTCAGGGATTCGTTCTTTGGTTATTTTTAATATGGTGAACACTGCAACTACAAATTCAGTTTGTTATAACACTGTAGGATCTTTATCTGTTGGAGGAACAAATACAACTGGTGAAATTTATTTGGTAAGAGCTTATGGTTTAGCAACAAATATTACCATTGATCATAATACTTTTGGAAATACTACCGCTAATAATATGTCGTTTACAAGTGATTTGAGTCACCAATGGATTACGGATAATGGAGGTGGTGGAGCAAATACTATAACCGTAACGAATAATACATTTCAAAATTTTAATATTACATCTACTGCTACTCTAACAATTGCTGGAATTTATAATATTTTGACGGATTGTATTCTAGTAGCTACAGGTAATACTTTTAAAAATATAACTACTAAAACGCAAGGATTTCATTATTTTATAGCGCATGGAGATTATTTTACTGGTTTAGCATCAATAGCAACTATTTCATCAAATAATTTTCAAGATTTAAGTTTAGGGAAATCTAGTAATACCAATTATTATTTTTATCCAATTTATATTCAAAGTTCTTCAGCTGTTGTGTGTAATTCAAACATTGTTGGAAGTTCAAGCTCAAATAATATTGTATTTGCAGGAGATGTTTATTCTTTTGGAATTTATAAAGATGGTACTGGAGATTTTACAGCGGATGGAAATTATGTACAACAATTTAATCTTACAAATACAACGTCAGGTAATTATTTTTCAGGTATTGAAATTGTCAGTGGTAAAGCTACGCTTACAAATAATGTAATTAGAAATATTACATCGCCTTCCACTTCAACTGTGCCTATTATTGGTATAGAAATTAATAGTACAACAAATAGTCAAGTAATTCGTCATAATACTATATCAGGTTTAAGTGCAACAACATCAAATGAAGTAACAAGTTATTTATTTGGAATTTTAATAGGTAGTTCGGCAGGATCATCTACAATTTCAAAGAATATAATTACAACTTTGACAAATACTAAAATAGGAGAACTGGGACAAATTTCAGGTATTTATTCATTAGCGACGACTTCCGGAGTTGATTATTTTAATAATGTTATAATTTTGAGTAATGGAGCATACACAAATTTTACGGACATTGCTGGAATTGGTCATGAAGCAAAAGGGAGTTCAAAAATTTATCATAATACGATCTCAATTTCTGGAACTTCAAGTCATGCAAATTTATCAGCTGCCTTTATGGATTTTGCGACAACTGGTTCTGTTAGAATTGTAAAAAATAATATATTTCAAAATAAACGAACTGGTTTTGGCGCCCATTTAGCAATTTATGCAAACAATAAATCAGGTACTACTTTTGATTATAATTATGAAGAAGTTTTAAATAATTCAGGTCAAATAGGATTTACTGGAACAGATGGTGATCAGTCATTTGCTAGTTGGAAAACGAATAACAGTTCGTCTCACGATAAAAACACCTCAATATCGATTAATTCTTCTACAGGATATGTAGCTGCTGGTTCAAGCTCGGATGTTAAAAACACAGGTGTTAATTTAAGTGTTTCAGTATCTGATGATTTAAGTGGACTTGCAAGGTCAGTTACGCCTTGGATGGGAGCTTATGATGCTGCGACTTCTCTTCCAATCTCATTGTTAGAGTTTTATGGAGTTAAAGAAAATGAGAATTCAAATCGTTTATATTGGTCAACTGCTACCGAACATAACAATGATTATTTTACTGTGGAAAGAACGACTTCTGGCGATTTTAATGATGTGATTGGACATGTTAATGGTGCGGGAATATCTAACAGTGTTTTGAATTATTCTTTGCTAGATACAAATCCTGAAAAGAAAATAAATTATTATCGTTTACGTCAAACTGATTTTGATGGAAAATATTCATATTCAGATTTAATATCTATTGATAATACATTAGCTATTTTCTCAAATAAAGAAATTGTAAATAAAGTAAATATTTTAGGACAAGAGATCAATGAAAATTACAGAGGGTTGGTGATTACTACTTTTTCGGATGGCTCTTCTATTAAAACGATACAATAGATTTAGGCGTAAACTCAGTCAATGTTCATTGCCGTTCATAAATCTTACAATCTTTAATCTTTTAGTCTAAAGTCTAAAAATCTATTGTCTAAATATCTATAGTCTCATTTCTAATATTCCGACTGTAACAAATGATGTTTTACTATATTCTGATAAATTCGTTGACTCCAATCAATAGCTATTTTTTCATCTGAAATATCCATCCATTTGTCTTTTTTATGGAATAGTGTATGAATAGGTTCTACTATACAACCAAGGTATTTTTCTTTGTGAAAGGAATAATAGTAAATCGCTTTTATTCTTTTAGAACGATAAGCAAACTTGGTCATTTTTGCAATGACATTACAATCATCTATAAAGTAGATTTCGTGTTTAATTGAGGCCAATTTTAGATTTCGTACATACACCTCGCTAATTAACTTCACGCTTTTAACTGAGTCACTATAAACAGCAAAACTTCCAAATTTATTAATTGTTTTTTCAGTTAGTTTTAATTTTTGTTTTAGTGTGTTTTTATCGATGCTATCAATTGCTTTAAAAATGGATGCAATTTGTTTGTCCTTTAATGAAAATATTTTTTTCCTAAGAACAATACCATCGTTACAAACAACTTCAGTCCTGCTTTTTTTCTTCTTTTTCTTTTTATGTCTAAGAATAATTGTTTCACAAGAAAGCAGTGAAACTACAAAAAGCAGTCCCAAAAGTATTCTGGATGAAATTAGAATCATTCTCATTTTAATGTTTTAGCTCAAATATAACGTTTTATAATACGTTTTTATTCTATAAAATCTAAATCTTTTCCGTGTGTTTCACTAATTGTAAATGTGGAGTATATACCTAATGCAAATGCAATAATTCCAACGATTACAGCAGATTGAATTACATTTTTAGATCCCGAAATTAAGTAGTAAAAAAGGAAATTCATAGGAATTAACATTCCCCTTACCATATTAGGTATCGTCGTTGCTGCAGTAGAACGAATGTTTGTTCCAAATTGTTCAGCACTAACCGTTATAAACATGGCCCAATAGCCGGTTCCTAGTCCTAGCCAAGTACAATAAAAATAATAGGTTGCTTCTGATTTGTATCCACTAAATAACATTAAATAAAGTCCAACTAAAGTAAAAGCCATCATCCAAAGGATTGCTTTTTTACGCGATTTAAACCAATGACTGATAAAACCACTCAACAAATCACCAGCTGAAATTCCAATATAGGCCCACATAATTGCTTTACCTGGATTTAATTCTTTTATTCCAAGTGGAACCGCAAATTCATTGGCTAGAAAAGCTAAAATCCCGATACAAAACCATGTTGGAAGTCCAATTGCAATGCATCTCATATAGCGCATAAAACGATCTCCATTTGTGAAAAATGAAAAGAAGTTACCTTTAGAAATAGATGATTCAGTTTCAATATCTTTGAAAATACCAGATTCAGAAACACCAATTCTAAAAATTAGCAGTAACAAACCTAGTCCTCCACCAATGAAATAAGCGATAGTCCAATCTCCAGACAATTCAACTGTAAAATTCGCTACAACTGCACCAAGTAAACCGAATCCCGCTACAATTGAAGTTCCAATTGCTCTTAATTCTTTCGGTAACGATTCAGCAACTAATGTAATTCCAGCACCTAATTCACCTGCTAAACCAACTCCAGCAATAAATCGTAAGGCAGCATACGCCATAGTTTTATCCATAAAATTGATTTGAGGTAATAAGCCACAAGCTATGTTGGCTAATGAATAAACCAGTATAGAACCAAATAATACAGATAGACGTCCTTTTTTGTCGCCTAAAACTCCCCAAAGAATACCACCTAAAACCAATCCAAACATTTGCCAATCTTGAATTGTTGTGCCCACTTCTTTCAAATCAATGTGCATACTATTCAAACTTGGAACTCTTACGATTCCAAATAAAAGCAAGTCATAAATATCAACGAAATACCCTAATGCAGCAACAATTACAGGTATACTGAAAAGGTGTTTTAATTTTTCTTTAAGCGTAAATGTTTTCATAAGCACGAAGATAAGAAATTCATTCATTATATTCGTTGTATGCAAATGGATGAAAAATATATGCAACGATGCATTGACCTCGCTCGATTAGGCGAAGGGAATGTAGCTCCAAATCCGATGGTGGGAGCAGTTATTGTATTGAATGATTGTATTATAGGAGAAGGTTATCATCAAAAATACGGTGAGGCGCATGCTGAAGTGAATGCAGTTAATTCTGTTAATGATACATCGGTTTTGAAAGATGCGACGATATATGTTTCATTAGAACCTTGTGCTCATTTTGGGAAAACACCACCTTGTTCAGATTTACTAGTCCATCATCAATTCAAAAGAGTTGTTATTGGTTGTCAAGATACTTTTTCAGAAGTAAGTGGAAAGGGAATTCAAAAATTAAAGAATGCTGGAATTGAAGTTGAAGTAGGACTTTTAGAAGAAAAGTGTAGAGAGTTAAACAAACGATTTTTTACTTTCCACGAAAAGAAAAGACCCTATATCATTTTAAAATGGGCTCAAACACGAGATGGTTTTATTGATGTAAAGCGAGAAGATTCGAAAGTTGGAATCAATTGGATCAGTTCACCTGAAACAAAAGTGTTGGTTCATAAATGGAGATCAGAAGAACATTCAATATTGGTAGGTAAAAACACGGTATTAAATGATAATCCATCACTTACAGTGAGAGAAGTAACTGGTAATAATCCAATTCGAATAGTACTTGATAGTCAGCTTGAAATTAGTAAAGGGGCAAGTGTTTTCAATAATGAAGCTTCAACCATTGTTTTTAATGCATTGAAAGATGAGGTAATTGGTTCTGTTCGATATTATAAACTATCTAATTTAGAGGCTAAAACGATTATTAATACACTTTACGATTTATCTATTCAATCGGTTTTTATAGAAGGTGGAGCTAAAACATTGCAATCTTTTATTGATTCAAATCTATGGGATGAAGCAAGAGTGATTTTAGGTTCAAATTCATTTAATGAAGGAGTTAAAGCCCCTTTTGTTTCAAAGTTACCAACCACATCTTTTGATTTTTCAACTGATAAAGTATTTATTTATAACAATTTATGATAGAATTAGTATTTGCGATTTTAACATCGAGTTTCATTTTTGTTCTGTTTAAATTGTTTCCAAAGTATGCGATTAATACTTTTCAGGCAATTGTTTTTAATTATGTTACTGCTTTTATTTGTGGCTTCAGTTTGTATGGAAATCTTTGGTCATCCAAAATGATTGAAACAAGTAATTGGCCTGCTTTTGCTGTAACATGTGGACTTTTATTTATCTCGATTTTTTACTTGATGGGATTGAGTTCTCAGAAAAATGGTTTGGCAATGACTTCTGTAGCTGTTAAAATGAGTATGGCGCTTTCCATGTTGTTGATGATTTTCTTTTATGGTGAATTGGTATCAGGAATAAAAATCGCTGGAATTATAGCCGCATTTTTAGGGGTTTTCTTAATGGCTTATCAAAAAACAGAAAAATCTACAGCAAAAAATTATGCTTGGATGCTGATAGTCTTGTTTATAGGCTGTTCTGTTTTAGATTTAGTTTTGAATTATGTTCAGAAATATGAATTAGCTGTTTTGCCAAGTTCCTTATTTTCAGCAATCGGATTTGGTTTCGCAGGAATTTTCGGTTTGATTGTGATTCTAATTCAGTATTTTAAATCGAACATTAACATTGATAAAAGAAGTATAATAGCTGGAGTTGTTCTAGGAATCCCTAATTATTTCTCTATTTATTTATTGATGGAATCATATAGTTCAACAGGATGGAACGATTCCACAGTTTTAGCTATAATGAATGTTTCAGTGGTTATAATTTCTGCTTTAATCGGTTTTATCGCATTCAGAGAAAATATAAACCGTCAAAAAATAGTTGGTTTAATTACTTCCATCGTAGCAATCGGGTTACTTTATTTCGCGTCTAATTAAGGAGTTTTCTTTTTCTAAATCAATAATCATCCTTATATGTTCTTTTGATGCTTACTTTTGTTCGCTGTTGTGTTAAAAGAAAATTCTACTTTATAACCAATTGCCT
>CANCEQ010000130.1 GCA_947375085.1 Flavobacteriales bacterium | reverse complement strand
TGATAAGTAGAATTAAAAACGGCAACCGGTGATGTTAAAGTTGTACTTCTTAATCCATCAATTGTCCAACCAGTAAAAATTTTAGCCCCGGCTGAAACGTCACTTTCTTTATAGTTTGTATAATCACCAACATCTATTTGCGGACCTTTTCCAATTGTATACAATTCCAGAAATTCTCTAGCAAAATTCTCATTTGGACTAAACCATTGATTACTAACACCATTCAAAAACAACAACATACTTGGATCAACGGTCATTTCTTTTACCAATTGCTTGAAATTACCAAGGGAATGTGTTCGAATTAACTTATGATAATTATAAGTTGCTCTTGCATCAAAAGAATTCTCAGCGGCAAAATGATTGTGCCAAAACAAACAAATCTTCTCTGATATTGATAAAGTTTCCCCATTTAAATTACTCATCATCCAAGCTGCCAAAGAACTATTTCTAGCATTCTCTGTAGGTTGACTATCTCCAGAAGGATAAACACTATTTACCAATGACGAAGCAAAAGGAGCAATGGCCTCATCTGGTTGATATACCAAAGGAAATGAAACAGAAGATAAGGTTAAAAGTTTTGAAACTGTCGTATTCAAACCATCTGAAACTGCTGTTTGGATTTGTTGAAAAGTTGGTCCAAACAAAGTTCTACGTAATAAATGAGAAGCTTCTTTATTCGTCCAACTTCCCGTATAAGGCAGTAAACTAAGTGAAACTGGAGAATCTACAATTTGTTCTGGATTCATAGTTGAAAAATTTGCGTTTAAAATACACATTTTCAACTAATGTACTATCCTAAAAAATCAATATTTCTTTTTAAACCAGAAATTTTAGTTCGCTTAACTGCACTATTTTTAAATAATTCACGAAAAATATCCTCTGATAAATCTTTCCAATCGGCTTTCGACATTTTAAGTAATTGTTCGTGAGGATTAAATTTAGGTTCAGTATGAGGTTTAGAAAATCGATTCCAAGGACATACATCTTGGCAAATATCACATCCAAACATCCAATTATCCATTTTACCTTTGAACTCATTAGGTAAAATTTGATCCTTTAATTCTATGGTTAAATAAGAAATACATTTAGATCCATCAACAATATAAGGTTCAACGATAGCATCCGTAGGACAAGCGTCTATACAACGTGTACAAGTTCCACAATAATCTTTCATTGGACCATCAGCCTCCAAGTCCAGATCAAGAATTAATTCTGCTATAAAAAAGAATGAACCATTTTTAGGATGAATTAAATTCGAATTTTTACCAATCCAACCTAAGCCACTTTTCTTAGCCCAGACTTTATCCATTACTGGAGCTGAATCAACAAAAACTCTTCCTCCCACTTCACCAATTTCTTGATGAATAAACTTAAATAATTCTTTTAATTTATCTTTAATAACAAAATGGTAATCTTCACCAAAGGCATATTTAGAAAGTTTAGGTGCTTCAAGATCATTTTGAGTAGCGGAAGGATAATAATTTAATAAAAGAGAAACAACAGATTTAGCATTATCAACTAATAATCGAGGATCTAATCGCATATCAAAATGATTTGACATATAATCCATTTTACCATTTCGATTATCAGCTAACCATTTTTCTAAACGAGGTGCTTCTTCATTTAAAAAATCAGCTTTAGAAATACCGCAAAAGAAAAAACCCAAATCTTTGGATTTATCTTTAATAAATTTAGTGTGCTTTTCTTTTAAATTCATATCTCCTCCACTTTAATCCCAATGCAAATGGGGAAAATTAAAGTCATATTAAAATAATCCGCCTTGTGTCCAACCTGCAGATTTACCTAAATGTTTAAATGCTTTTTCAGTAGCTTTTCTACCTCTAGCAGTTCGCATTAAATAACCTTCTTGAATTAAAAAAGGTTCATATACCTCTTCTAATGTACCAGCATTTTCTCCAATAGCAGTTGCAATAGTTGTCAAACCAACAGGTCCACCAGCAAATTTTTCAATAATAGCAGATAAAATACGGTTATCCATTTCATCTAAACCACTTTGATCTACATTCAACGCTTTTAATGCAAGGTTAGTAATTTCCAAAGTTATTGTTCCATCCCCTTTAATTTGAGCAAAATCTCTAACTCTTCTCAATAGAGAATTAGCAATACGTGGAGTACCTCTACTTCGAGTTGCAATTTGATATGCAGCTGTTTCATCAATAGGAATATCTAATAAACTAGCAGATCTTTCAATAATTGACGTCAATACTTTAGCATCGTAATATTCTAATCTAGAATTAATGCCAAAACGAGCTCTTAAAGGTGAAGTTAATAAACCTGACCTTGTAGTAGCTCCGATTAATGTAAAAGGATTTAAAGTAATTTGAACAGTTCGTGCATTTGGTCCTGTATCGATAATAATATCAATAACATAATCTTCCATAGCGGAATACAAATACTCTTCAATAACAGGACTTAAACGGTGAATTTCGTCTATAAATAAAACATCACCCGTATTAAGATTGGTTAATAAACCAGCTAAATCCCCCGCTTTATCCAAAACAGGGCCACTAGTAACCTTAAAACCAACCCCTAATTCATTGGCTACAATATTAGCTAAAGTCGTTTTACCTAAACCAGGAGGTCCATGCAACAATACATGATCTAAAGGCTCACCTCTTAATTTGGCAGCACGAACGAAAATATCTAGATTTTCAACAACATTATCTTGGCCTGAAAAATCATTAAGCATCTTGGGTCTAAGAACTTTATCATAGTCCTTTTCGCCATTGCTTTCAGCTTCTTCTCTATAATCAAATGAATCTTCCAAACTATAAGTTTTATTCAAAAATACAAAAGCCCCTCCAAATGGAGAGGCTTCTAGTAAAATATTTATTTATTAATGCTCAATCTCACCATCAGCTAATGGTACAATTTGAGAAATAAAATCTTCTTCAGCACCAGGTTTTGAATAATCATAAGGCCATCTGTGTACAGTTGGTAATTCTCCTGGCCAGTTACCATGAACATGTTCAACAGGAGTAGTCCACTCTAAAGTATTAGATCTCCAAGGATTCTGAACAGCAACAGGACCTCTATAAATACTATAGAAGAAGTTAAATAAGAAAACCAATTGACCTAATGCAGCGATAATAGCAAAAACAGTAATGATAACGTTTAAGTCCATCATCATATCATAAGAACCAGTATTAAATTCGTTATAAACTGAGTAATCATAATAACGACGAGGTGCTCCTGCTAAACCTACGAAATGCATAGGGAAAAACACACCATAAGCACCGAAAATAGTGATCCAGAAATGAACATATCCTAAACGTTTGTTCATCATTTTACCATACATTTTAGGGAACCAGTGATAAACACCTGCAAACATACCAAACACAGCAGACATACCCATTACAATATGGAAATGAGCAACTACGAAATAAGTATCGTGAATAGAAATATCTAAAGCTGAATCCGCTAAAATAATTCCAGTTACACCTCCAGTAATGAAAGTTGACACTAAACCAATAGCAAACATCATAGCAGGAGTTAAAGTAATAGAACCTCTCCATAAAGTTGTAATGTAGTTAAATACTTTTACAGCAGAAGGAATAGCAATTAACAAAGTAGTAAATACGAATACACTACCGATGAATGGGTTCATACCAGTAACGAACATGTGGTGACCCCATACAATAAATGATAAGAAACCAATTGCTAAAATAGAACCAATCATGGCACGGTATCCAAAGATAGGTTTACGAGAATTAGTAGAAATAATCTCAGAAGATAAACCTAAAGCTGGTAATAATACGATATAAACTTCAGGGTGACCTAAGAACCAAAATAAATGTTGGTATAAAATTGGAGAACCACCATGATTCGCTAACATTTCACCACCAACAATAATATCAGATAAGTAGAAACTTGTTCCAGCTAATCTATCCATCATTAACAATAAAACCGCAGAAAACAATACTGGGAAAGATAATACACCTAAAATTGCAGTAACAAAGAAAGCCCAAATTGTAAGAGGCATTCTTGTCATTGACATTCCTTTAGTTCTTAAATTTAAGATAGTAACAATGTAGTTCAAAGATCCTAATAAAGAAGAAACAACGAATAAAGTCATAGATGCTAACCATAAAGTCATACCTAATCCTGAACCACCAATTGCTTGAGGTAAAGCTGAAAGTGGTGGATAAATTGTCCAACCTGCCATAGCTGGTCCTGTTTCAATAAACAAAGAAACCAACATGATAATAGAAGAGATAAAGAAGAACCAGTATGAAAGCATGTTCATAAATCCAGAGGCCATATCTCTTGCACCAATTTGCAATGGAATAAGTAAATTTGAGAAAGTACCAGATAAACCACCCGTTAATAAGAAGAATACCATGATAGTACCATGAATGGTAACCAAACCTAGATACATGTCTTCTTTTAAAATTCCACCTGGAGCCCAAGTTTCACCTAAAAAGAATGTCAAGAAATCAGAACTTTCACCTGGCCAAGCTAATTGGATACGGAAAAGAATCGATAATAACATCGCAACAATTCCCATAAATACAGCAGTTAATAAAAACTGCTTACCAATCATTTTGTGATCTTGACTGAAAATGTATTTTGAAACAAAACTTTCTTCATGGTGTCCATGAGCCTCATGATGACCGTGAGAATCGTGATGTCCGTGTGCTTCGTGCGCTACTGCCGCCATTTTATTTTGTGTTTAAATTTAAATTCAATTAATTATTTTGCTGCAACTACTGTTGAATCAGCTACTACTTCAGCTACTGGAGCAGCAGGAGCTACAACAGGGAAATAAATTTGTTTAAATGTAGAAGATTTTTTCTTGTTATCCATCCAAGTTTTATATTCAGATTTGTTTAAGACAACAACAATCATTTTCATTTTGTAGTGAGCACTACCACAAATTTTATTACATAAAAGAACATAGTTAAATTTACTATCGTTCATTTTTTCTCTCATATCTTTAGTTGTGATATCAGGAGTAAATTTGAAACGTGTAGTTAAACCAGGTACAGTATTCATTTGAGTTCTGAAGTGTGGGAAATATGCAGAGTGAATTACATCTTTCGCACGGAAATTAAATTCGTACTCTTGATCAACACTTAAAACCAAAGTATCTTTTTGAATAATATCATCCCAAGCATATTTATCAATTTTAGAATCATGGTGACCTCTCATTTGATAAAGGATACGAATCAATCTAGATTTTCTTTCTAAATCAACAATCATTTTTTCACGTTCTTCTGGAACTAAAATGATTTTTTTATCATTAATCTTTTTCTCTAATGCTTTAATACCAGAAACACCATTCTCCATTTGGAAAATTGCTGTATCAATAGTATTAGTTGTCATTAAAGCCAATTCGTTATTATCAGTAGTTAATTTATAATCAAACTTACCTAAAGTATTATCATCACCAGAATAACGAGCTGTCCAATCAAATTGTTTTGAAAACAACTCAATATTGATAGATTCTTTCACTGCCTCATCAGTAATTGTATTCCAACTTCTTAAACCTAAGATAATAATAATAGCCAAAACAACTGCAGGAACAACTGTCCAAATCATCTCTAATTTATTATCGTGTGGGAAATAGAAAGCTTTAACACCTGGTTTACGAATATATTTATACGTAAATGTAAACAACAAAGTATTTGTTAAAAAGAAGACAATTATAATAATAACAAAATTCAAATTCAATAATGAATCAGTTTGTCTACCATGAATTGACGCAGCTTCACCTCTACCTGTCCAACCAAAAGTTGACATCAAGTAAATAAAACCTAAAAAAAGAAAGCCCATAAAAACAAGGAATAAACGAGCGTTTAATCTGTTATCACGACTATTAGTTTCATGTTCTCCTTCTTGTCTTAACTTAGAAGAAAGTTCATATAAGCGTACTAATTGAGCTATTGCTACAACTCCAAGTACTATTACGATTAATGCAATTAATTTGCTTCCCATCATTATTTATTTGACTGTGATATACTTACTATTAAATCTCGTGGTGAATTGACTCGTCCAAGAACGGGTGATTTACCGGTGTTAAAGGTGCTTTCGTTAAATTTTTCAAAATTGTTCTGATAAAGAAACCTGCACCTACTAAAGCTAAACCAATTTCTAAGAAACCAATTGAAGCTTTAGCTCCCATAGATCCAGCTGAAACTAAGATATAAACATCTAACCAGTGACCTATAAGAATAATACAACCAACAATAGTTAAAATCCCTGCATGTCTTTTTGCTTCTCTTGACATCAAAACCAACATAGGAAATGCAAAATTAATAAAGAACATTCCGAAATATAAAAATTTATAATGCTCAATACGTGTCATATAGTAAACAACTTCTTCTCCAATATTAGCATACCAAATTAACATAAATTGAGAGAACCATAAATAAGACCATAAGAAAGATGTAGCAAATGTCCATTTTCCTAAATCGTGAATATGACTATCATTTACATTTGGTAAATATCCTAACTTTTTAAGGTAGATAGTTAACATAACTAAAACAGTCATTGCAGAACACCACATTCCAGCAAAACAATACCATCCGTATAAAGTAGAGAACCAGTGTACATCAATAGACATTAACCAATCCCAAGCTGAAGAAGAACTAAAAACAGCAAAGAAAACTAAGAAAACAGCAGATTTTCTATAATTCAAAAAGTGAATTTCAGTACCACCAACTCTATCTTCTTCTAAAGAACGTTTTTTGAAACCTCTCCAATACAAGAAATAAACAACAAAATAAGCAGCTGTTCTAATCCAAAAGAAAAGTTTATTTAAATAAGCTGACTTACCATCAATGATTTCATCATAATGATGAGAAGCAGGATTAGTAGTTTCAGGATCCATCCATAAATAAATATGAGCACCATCCATTACAGTAATAATTAATAAAACTGCTGCCAAAATACCCATACCATATGGTAAGAAACCTGCAACAGCTTCAATAACTCTTTTAATAGAAGCATACCATCCAGTTTCAGTAGCATATTGTAACGCAAGGAAAAATAATGATCCTAAACCAATTGCAAAGAAATAAAAACCATTAATTAATCCGTTCGCCATAATACGTTGAACGATATTGTGTTCACCTACATTTGAAAATATTCCAATTGCAGTAAACAAAACACCTACACCTAAAAGGATGTTTGTAAGCGTTTTTGATTTATTTGTTACTTTAAATTCCATCTTCTTTCGTTAATGTGTTATTTTTTTAGTAGCTTATTTTTTAGTTGTATCAGCTACAACAGCAGCAGCTACAGTTGAACCATCAGCAGCGAATGTTCCATAAGCCGCATTCTGAAACTTTTTAACATAATGAACTAATGTCCAAATCTCTTTTTTATTCAATAAAGAAGAATGAGCACCCATTGCTCCTTTTCCATAATAAATAGAATAGAACATTTGACCTTCAGTTGCTAATACAATAGTGTAATTAGGAACACCAGCATAAGCACCACTTACAACCATAGGACCATTACCATCACCTTTCTCACCATGACAGTGTGCACAGTTAGCAGTAAATAACTCTTTTCCTTTTTTGAAAGTTGCTTCAGCATTATCAGCTGTTAATTTATAAGGATTAACATCGTTAACAGCAAGAGCATATTCATCATTCGCTGATAAACGTGTTCCATACATACCATGTGTTAACTTAAATGCTTCACTTGCCTTACGGAAATAAGGTAACATTAAATGAACAGTAGCAGAATCAGTACCATAATAAGGTATTGTATTTGCTGGAGGAACTAAAGCAGAAATTCTACCTTTCACTCCTTCATTCTCTTTTCCTCTAATTTCACCATAATCAACATATGGTTCGATAGCTGGAGATCTATACATATCTGGCATATACTCTGTTCCAGAGCTATCAGCATTAGATGTACATGAGCCCAAAATAAATGTAGACGCTGCAACTATTGCTAAACTTGCTATTGCCTTGAATTTAATTTTCATCTGTCTTTATCAGTTTAATTTTGTCAGATCAAACACTTTTCAGTGATTTATGGCAAATTAATTAATTTCTTTTTGATCAATTTCTACTATTCCTGTTTGTTTCAACATTGAAAGTAATTCATCCTCTGAAAATTGTGAATTTTCTGAATGTTTTAATTCAATAACAAACTTATCATCGGTTGTACGAGGATCAGGATTTTGAGCTGGCATACCAGGTAAAGTTTTATTTCTTAATAAATAAGTAATAGCCATACCATGTGCTGCACACATAACTGTGAACTCAAACGTAATTGGAACAAATGCTAACATATTGTCTAAATAAGTACCATTTGGTTTACCTCCAATATTCATTGGCCAATCAGTAATCATAAAGAAACGCATTCCATATGTAGCTAATAATGTACCAGTGATTGCAAAAAGGAAAGCAACAATACCTAAACGTGTTTGCTTAACTCCAATAATTGGATCAATTCCGTGAATTGGGAACGGTGAAAATACATCAGATACTTTAACCCCTTTTGCGACTAATAATTTTGCACCATCTTTTAGTACATCATCATCGTCATACATTGCATAAATAACTTTCTCTGCCATGTCTGAATTATTGATTGTTTGAATTAGTATTATCTTCTA
>CANCEQ010000129.1 GCA_947375085.1 Flavobacteriales bacterium | reverse complement strand
TTAATCATTTCTTCTGGACCACATAAAAAGAATCCATCCGATTTTAAAATATCTAAATTTTGTTTGATTATTTCAGAAATAGCAGGTTGATCTAAACGTCCACTTGAAAACCCTTCCGCTGTTTCACCACTTAAATAAAAGTGATTCTCAACGTGACTTAAAGCAGCTAATTCAGAATGAAAAAGAATAGAGCTTTTCGTACGATTTCCATAAAACAATTTCAATTTTCCGTTCGAGTCTTGAAGTGATTTAGCAATTGAAAGAATTGGTGTAATCCCACTTCCTGTTGCAAATGCTACTACATTTTTATCATTCGCTTTCAATTGAAAACTTCCTTCTGGTTTCGAAACTTGAATTTCTTGACCTTCTTCAGCTGTTTTATTGAACCAAACGGAAACTTTTCCATTCTCAATCGCTTTAACAGCAACTGCTAATGGTTCTTTTGGTCCGCTGCAAATAGAATACGATCTTCTTTCTTCTTTCCCGTTTACCTCAACAACAAAGTTAATGTATTGTCCTGCAACAAATTGGAAAGTTGATTTTAAATCAGCCGGTACATCAAGTGTTACTTTCACACTATCAGCAGTCAATTTTTCAATCTTTTGAATTGTCAAGAAATGAAAACCTTTGTGCGTTTTAGCCGCTGAATCTTTTTTAAATAATTTACTGAAAAATGCCATACTTTTTTATTCGTCAAATGATACTGTTAATGTTTTACTTGTTGGGTGTGCTTGACATGTTAAAATATATCCTGCTTCCACCTCGTCTGGTTCCAATGCATAATTGATATCCATTGTTGCCGTTCCTTCTAATATTTTCGCTTTACATGTACAACAAACTCCTCCTTTACAAGCGAAGGGTAAATCTCCACCTGCTTTGAAAGCTGCATCTAAAATTGTTTCTCCAGTAGATTCCATTGCTAATTCCAATGTATCGCCATCAATAATCACTTTTACATTGGAAGCGATAGTTGGTGCTGATGATTCAGTTGCTGCTTTTTCTTTTGTTGCACTACTTGTAGTAAATAACTCAAAATGAATGTTTTTAGGGTCTGCTACATGTGCTGCAAACTTATCTTTCACACTGCGAATCATTTCTTCTGGTCCACAAACGAATACTTCGTCAATGGTTGTGTTTTCAAGAAATGCTTTGTGTAATTTTTCAATTTTTTCGCTGTCAATTCTACCTTTCTGAATCGCATTACCTAAACTTTCACGAGATAAAATATGCACCACTCTCAAGCGATCCATAAATTTATTTTTCAATCCTTCGATTTCTTCTCTGAAAATTATAGAAGCGAATCCTTTGTTACCGTAGAAAAGCGTCACATCACTATTTGGTTCTTCATTTAAAACCGATTTAGCAATTGAAATAATAGGAGTGATTCCACTTCCAGCTGCCACCAAAACATACGATTTTTTATGATCAGGAGCGCTATTCAAATGAAAATTACCAGCAGGATTCATTACTTCTAATGTATGTCCAACAGCTAATTTTTCATTCGCAAATGTTGAGAATTTCCCCCCCTCAATTTTTTTAATCGCTACTCTCCATTCATTTTCGTAAGGAGAAGAAGACAATGAATAAGATCTTCTAATATCTTCTCCATCAACAGTAGCTCTTAACGTTAAATATTGACCCGATTGAAAAGTAAACTCTTTTTTTAAATCAGCTGGGATTTCAAAAGCAATTGAAACGGTATCTTCAGTTTCTTTGCGAATATCAGCAATCGTAAGTGTGTGAAATTTTGGATTCATCCTTTGTTCCTATTATAGCTTGTAAAATTAATCATTTTAATTTATCGTTACAAATCGAAGAAATGATCGTGATCAGTATTCAAACTCTATTCCTTTGTACGAATCAACATAATTCGTTATTTTTGTAATACTACAACTTATTTTCTATGAAATAAGCCATAAGCGAATACATCAGCATTACCGATGAATTTAAAAATGGCGATTCCATATGACATTTAAAAACAATGAAGTACATATGAAAGAAGTAAATATTGCAGAGTTAGAAAGACGTTTTCAAGAAAAAATTGACAACGATATTAAAATCGAACCAAAGGATTGGATGCCAGAGGAATATCGTCAAACTTTAATTCGTCAAATTTCGCAACATGCGCATTCTGAAATTGTAGGAATGTTACCTGAAGGAAATTGGATTACACGTGCACCTAACTTGCGAAGAAAAGCAGTTTTGCTAGCGAAGGTTCAAGATGAAGCAGGACATGGGTTGTATTTATACAGTGCTGTGGAAACTTTAGGTGCCGATAGAGAAGAAACAATCGACGATTTACATACTGGGAAGGCAAAATATTCTTCCATTTTCAATTACCCTACCACTTCTTGGGCGGATATGGGAACAATTGGATGGTTGGTAGATGGAGCTGCAATTATGAACCAAGTTCCTATTTGTAGATGTTCTTACGGTCCTTACGCTAGAGCGATGGTAAGGGTTTGTAAAGAAGAATCTTTTCACCAACGTCAAGGATTCGAAATCATTTCTCTTTTAGCTCAAGGAACACCAGAGCAAAAAGCAATGGCGCAAGATTCATTGAATCGTTTCTGGTGGCCAGCATTAATGATGTTTGGTCCAAACGATGCAGATTCTAAACACACTGCTCAATCAATGAAATGGAAAATCAAACGTAACACTAACGACGAATTACGTCAATTGTTCATCGACGTTACCGTTCCTCAAGCTGAAATGATTGGATTAACCATTCCTGATAAAGACCTGAAATTCAATAAAGAAACTGGACACTACGAAGCAGGCCCAATCAATTGGGATGAATTCTGGGAAGTAGTAAAAGGAAACGGACCTTGCAACAAAGAACGAGTTGATGCTCGAAGAAAAGCAAAAGAAGAAGGAATGTGGGTAAGAGAGGCTGCATTAGCATTTGCTGAAAAAAGAAAAGCCAGAAAGGCATCTTAAAAAATTAATAATAGAATTGTAGAATCGTTACACTATAACGATTCTACAGCAAATAATATAAAATATGTCAAACAAAGAATGGCCATTGTGGGAAGTGTTTATCAGAAGTAAACAAGGATTAAACCACAAACATGTTGGAAGTTTAAGAGCATCTGATGCCCAAATGGCAGTAGATAATGCGAGAGATGTCTATACTCGTCGCTCTGAAGGTGTTAGTATTTGGGTAGTAGAATCAAACAATGTTTTTGCTTCTGAACCAACGGATGCAGATGCTTTATTCGAACCTGCTAATTCAAAAGTGTATCGTCACCCTATGTTTTATGATGTTCCGGATGGGATTTCACATATGTAGTTGGCAGTTAGCTCTTAGTTGTTAGCTTTTAGTTTGAATATATTTTAGACTAAAAACTAATTACCAACTGCTAACTACTAAACGCTAATTACTAATAACTAATAGAATGGAAAAAAATACAGATTTATTTGAATACGTTCTCCGAATGGGGGATGATAGTTTGATACTTGGACATAGAATTTCTGAATGGTGTGGACACGGGCCTATTTTAGAAGAAGATATTGCGTTAACCAATATGTCTTTGGATTTAATCGGTCAGGCTACTAATTTATTGGAATATGCTGGTAAATTAGAAGGAAAAGGGAGAGATGAAGATGCTTTGGCATTCTTACGTTATGATAGAGAATACAAAAATTTACTTTTGGTTGAACAAACAAATGGTGATTTTGGTAAAACGATTATGCGCCAATTTTTCTTTGATGCTTACCGTCGTCTTTTATTTGAAAGATTATTAAAAAGTACAGATGAACAGTTAGCTGCAATCGCTGATAAATCATTAAAAGAAACTAAATACCATTTGAAACATACTTCTGAATGGGTTATTCGTTTAGGAGATGGTACAGAAGAATCTCACAACCGTATTCAAGAATCGTTAGATGCTTTGTGGAAATATACGAGTGAATTATTTTTCACCAACGAAGTAGATACGAATTTAATCGCTGCGGGAATTATCCCATCAATGGAAGGGATTGAAGACGAATGGAATGCAACTGTAAAATCGGTTTTAGAAGAAGCTACTCTAACTATACCAACCAATAATTGGAAACAAGAAGGTGGTAGAATCGGAAAACATACCGAACATTTAGGTTTATTATTAGCTGAAATGCAATATATGCAACGTGCTTATCCAAATATGAAATGGTAACAGAAAAAGACATTTGGGCCTATTTAGAAGAAGTAAGTGATCCAGAAATTCCTGTTTTAACGGTAGTTGATTTAGGGGTAATTCGAACGGTTTCTTTAACGGAAGAATTATGTTCAATTGTCATCACTCCTACCTATAGTGGCTGCCCAGCGATGAAGGTAATTGAAGAAGACATCATTGCATTATTAAATTCGAAAGGCATACCAAATGTAAAAGTAGATTTAACGCTTTTTCCAGCTTGGTCAACCGATTGGATTTCAGAAAATGGGCGTAAAAAGTTATTAGAATACGGTATTGCACCTCCTGAAAACGAAGTTGATAAAAGTGTTTTATTTGCAGAACCAACTGTTGTTCCCTGTCCTTTGTGTAAATCTAGAAATACGAAAATGATTAGTCAGTTTGGTAGTACAGCTTGTAAGGCGCATTATCAATGCAACGACTGTTTAGAGCCTTATGATTATTTTAAGTGTTTGAAGTAGAATTCAAAGAATTTTTTTTAACACAAAAGACAATAAAAGGAAGCAACAAAAGTATCACAAAAGTTTAGATTGAGAATACATTTTTTAGGAATGTGAAATAACCGAAATACCTATTTTTTCTATTAACTGCGTAGCAGTTTCTTTTTCATTCTTAAAAAATCTTATGTGTATCTTTTGATGCTTTCTTATGTGACCTTTTGTGTTAAATACACCAATTCAAATATCAATAATCCTTACAACTCAATCCCAATAATCATCACATCATCTACCTGTTCTAGATCGCCTTTCCATTCCGTAAAACGTTTGTGAAGGTATTTTTTCTGTTCTTTAACAGGTATTTTTTGAGCTTCTTTGAACTCTTCTCTTAAGTTTTTAATCTTAAATTTCTTTCCTTTTTCACCTCCAAATTGGTCTGCGTACCCATCTGAAAATAAATACAGCATATCGCCTTTGTTTACTTCAACAGAAATTGTTTTAAAGCTTACGGATTGTTCTTCAATAAAAGAACCAACAGGGAATTTATCGCCTTTGTATTCTTTAACACCCGTTTCAGAATAAACAAACAGTGGATTATTGGCTCCACTAAATTTAATTTCGTTTGTTTTCTTATTGATAGAAATCAAACTAATGTCCATCCCATCTTTTACCGTACTGTTATCATACGTTTGATGTAAACTTTCTGTCAACCAGATGTTTACTGCATCTAAAATTTCTCCTGGATTGGTAATGTGTTTTTCTAGTACAGCTTTGTTCAATAAGTTATAATTCACAATTGAAATCAAAGCACCTGGCACACCGTGACCTGTACAATCAGCCGCAGCGATAAATTTATATTCTTCGGTTTCTGCTATCCAGTAAAAATCACCACTTAATATGTCTTTAGGCTGATACAATACGAATGAATTTGGAAGAATTGAAGTCCATAAGTTTTTTGGAGGTAAAATCGCCCCTTGAATTCGTTCAGCATATTTGATACTGTCTTTTATATCCTTGTGCTGTGTTTCAACCAACTGATTTTTCTCTTCAATGATTTTGTTTTGTTCTTCAACTGCCAACTTTTGCTCTAAAATGATTTTGTTGTTTCTAATCTTCATCTTATAGCTTTTCAAAATGAAGAAAACCAATACACTCATAAAGATGAATCCAAAAATAAATACATTAGTAATCGTGCTTTGCTTTGTCAATTCAGCTTTCGACTCAATGATTTGTTTCTTTTGTTTTTCAGTTTCATATTTCGTCTGAATTTCTGCTAAAAGTGCAGAATTTTCTGAATTATAAATTTGGTCACTGATTTTAGTGTGTTTCAAATGGTATTCATATGCTTTTTTATAATTTCCCTGTTTTTCATATGCAAAAGCCATCCACTCATAACTGTAGCTGATATAACTTTGCATATTATTTTGGTAGGCAACTATTAAACTTTTTGAATATAAATCAATTGCTTCATCGTATTTTTTTTCAGCTATTTTTAAATCTCCTAAACAATTGTACACCAATGCATTTCCAAACACATCTTTGTTTTTATTGTAAAGTGAAAGTGCTGTATACAATTGATTTTGAGCCAATTCATAATTTCCTGTCTGAATGTTAACTGACCCCAAATTAGTTAGCGTACTTGGCATTCCCAATGTATCATTGGCAATTTTTCGATAACGCAATGATTGCTCAAAAAATCCAGAAGCCTTTACATACTCTTCTTTGTCTTTATAAATTGTACCAATGTTATTGTAAGTATCAGCAATAAGTTTTGGTTCATTGCGCTTTTTATCAATTTTAAGCGATTTAAATAAATAGGTTTCAGCTGAACTATATTTCCCCAAATCGATGTAAACCAAAGCAATATTTGTATAAATCGCACTCAAACGGTAATTATCTACCGATTTATCAAGCAATTGAGCGGCTTTTGTATGATTTTTAAGTGAAGCAGTATAATCACCTTTGAAGTAATATGCGATTCCACAATTTGAATAAGCACTTACTAATCCACTTCTAAAATTTAATTTTTTGGACAGGTCTTTCGCTTTTTCAGCAAAAAACAAAGACATTTCTAATTTAGAATTATTAAGGTTATAGGCTAGTTTATTGTATGTGTTTACAAGGTTTGTGTCATCGTGAAATTTTTCCAAATTAGCATAAAGAGAGTCCATCACCCTATTCTGTGAAAAGGACGAAAATGCAACAAGAAATACAAATACGAAGTAATATTTTTTCATCAATAAACTCTATGTATTTAATTACGGATTATGGTAAATATAGTTTCAAATTTAATCATGTATTAATGATACAAATTTTCATTCAGAAATCCTAGATTTTTCTTCGAAAATATTTAGGTAAAGGTTAAGAATGAGATTGAGTATTTTTTAACCTCAACCTAAATCTTAACCTCAAATTTTTTAATAACTTTGAATTAAAATTTTAGGTGAAAGATAAAATTGAGTAATACTTAATCTTATGCTCAACCTCAATCTTAAGAAAATGTTTAAAGCAGTAAAAGATATTTTAGTAGTAAGTTCGGATAATAGTTACCGTAGTCAAATTGCGGAAGCTTACTTACGTCATTTTGCGAGACATAGAGCAACTATTTACAGCGCTGGTATTTTAAAAGGAGAAATTCATCCAAAAATAAAGGACATTTTAGAGGAAGATGGTTTAGACATTTCTAATCACACTTCAAATCAAATTAATGAATATCAAGCTATTGATTTTGATTTAATACTTACCGTTAGTAGTGAAGCAGATAAAAATTGTCCTGTATTTTCTTCTAATCCGCTTAAATTTCATTACAATTTTCCTGCTTTAACTAGTACAAATTCCTCTGAAGAAGAATTGCTCAATGAACTACGAGAAACACGAAATATGATTAAAACCTATTGTGAAAAATTTTTAAAGATTCATTTATATTCGAATAGTAAAAGTTTTGAGGGATATTAAAATAACAATTCCCCTCCAGTTTCAGTCACTTTAAAACCTACTTCACTTCCAAGAACCAATGCTCGGTTATCATCTTGATGTCCTGCCGGAAATTCAAAAGCAATTGGTATTTTTCTAAATTCGAAATGTTCCAAAATAATTTCTTCGTAGGTTTTACCAAAAGGGACAGCTGTATCTTTCATATCTGTCATTCCTCCCACAATTAAGCCCGAAATTCGTTCAAGAATTCCCGCTTTTTTGAATGCGTAAAACATCCTATCTAAATGATATAATTGTTCAGCTAAATCTTCAATAAACAAAATAGAATCCGTATAATCTACCTCATCATCTGTTCCTAATAAACTATATAAAATAGATAAATTACCACCAACAAGTCTTCCTTTTGCTTCACCCAATTTATTCCAATTTGAAGCAGGTGAATGAATTGAATACGATTCGTTTTTCATAGCTTTCAACAAAGTAGATAATGACTCTTCAGAATTAGAAGAAAAATTCAAAGGCATTGTACCATGAATACTATTCAGTTCAAAATTCTGCATGCGTTGATGAAAAACAGTAACATCGCTAAATCCAACTATCCATTTAGGTTCTCTAACAATACTCGCCCATTGTAAATTATCTACAATACGAACACAGCCATAACCTCCTCTTGCACAAATTATTGCTTTTACCTCTGGATTATCTATCCCCTCTTGAAAATCGGCTGTTCGTTCGAAATCAGTTCCCGAAAAATAATGATGTTCACCTAAACAATTCTGACTAATTTGAACTCGAAATCCATGCTTTTCAAAAAAAGATTTTGCATAATTAACGCATTCAGCATCAATAGATTTTGCAGGAGCTGTGATGTAAATTAAATCACCCTTTTGTAATGAAGGAATTGTTGTATTCATAGGCTCAAATTTATGAAATTATGAAGAATGTATCCTCAACTATCTATTTTTAATAAGATTCTTCTATTTTTATACCTATGATAACACCATACAATGATGAATATTATATGCGTCAAGCATATATGGAGGCGGAAAAAGCATTTTCAATGGGAGAAATTCCGGTTGGAGCAATCGTAGTAGC
>CANCEQ010000128.1 GCA_947375085.1 Flavobacteriales bacterium | reverse complement strand
TCTTCTTCAAGTAGCCTATCTAAAACTCCCCAAGTAAAAGCACCATGTGCTCCTCCGCCTTGTAACGCTAAGCCAACGTGTTTTGCTTTTTCTTCCATAATTTTTTATTGGGCAGTCCAACCACCATCTACAGGCATTGCTGTACCTGTAATTAAACTCGCATCTTTTGAAGCAAGAAATACTGCTAATTTACCTAGAGATTCTACTGAAACAAATTCTTTAACAGCATGTTTTTCAAGCATTATTTTTGAAACAACTTCATCTTCTGAAATTCCGTGAGATTTAGCTTGTTCAACAATTTGTTTTTCAACCAATGGAGTTTTTACATATCCTGGACAAATAGAATTAGCAGTAATTCCAAGTTTAGATCCTTCTAATGCAAGTACTTTTGTTAAACCTAACACACCATGCTTTGCAGCAACATAAGCAGCTTTGTATTCCGAAGCAACTAATCCATGTGCAGAAGCTATATTGATAATTCTTCCAAAACATCTTTCTTTCATTCCTTTCCAAACAAATTTAGAGGCATAAAAGACAGCATTTAAGTTTAATTGAATAATAGCATTCCATTTTTCAATTGGAAATTCATCTATCGGTGAAACAAATTGAATACCAGCATTGTTGACCAGTACATCAAGACTTCCAAAGTCTTTTTCTACCTCAATAATCATTTGTTCTATTTGATTTACATCTGAAAGATTAGCACCATAGAAACCAGTTTTAACGTTGAATTCTTTTCCAACATTTTCAGCTATTTCAGCAGCATTTTCTTCTAATCCGTTGAAAGCGATAGAATAACCTGCTTTCGCAAATTCTCTTGCTATACCTAACCCAATTCCGCTAGTACTTCCTGTAATTAATACTGTTTGCATATAAATTAATCAGCTTTAATAAAATCAATCATTGAATTTGCAACTTTATCAACAGCTTCGATATTCAAAGTGTGACCTGCATTTTCGATTATCGTAAACTTACAATTTTTTATTTGATTAGCAATTTCTTCTCCTAAATAGACAGGAAAGAGTGCATCTAAACGACCATGAATAACTAATGTTTGCGTTTTGATTTTTGTTAATTCACTTCTATAATCTTTTCTTTCTGCTGTTGCCTGCATTAATTTTGCTAATGATGCAGTATCTACAACGTCTTTTTTCGTTGCTTTGAAAAAGTCGATTGGAATTAACGGTTTTTCAAAATATACATCACTAAGAACATAGGGTAACATGACGTCTAGCATAAGTGAATAACCACCCATTGAAAGTGCATTTTTCCAAGACAATTCAATAGCTTCATAATAAGGAGTTTTATGAGCAAACGATGAAATTAAAATTAGTTTTTTTAATCTATCAGGATAGTTCACTGCAAAATGTTGTCCTACAAGACTTCCATAGGATAAGCCACATAAAATAACTTCATTTATTCCTAGTGTATCTAAAACAGAAATAACATCTTTAGCATGTGTATCAAAGTCTCTGACTTGACTATCCGTATCTGATTGACCTTGAAAAATAAAATCCATTAATATGATTTTAAACTCTTTTTCAAAGTAAGGTGTTACTAAACCCCAAGCAACAGTTGTTTGAGACAAACCATTTAGAAAAATGATTGTTTTAGAAGACGTTAAATTTCCTTTTACTTCGAAATAGATGTTCTTATTATCTGTTGTTTTAGTAATCATTTCGAGTGTATAGCTTCTGTATTCATAATTGTTGCTTCACCACTTAAAACCGATTTTCCTTCGCTATTAAAAATCGTTGTAGAAATAATAGCCCTATTTTTTTCCACAATCAATTCTTTTACTTCAAAAATAGCTTCATAAGCTTCATCAACGTACATAGGTCTCAAAAAATTAAGCGTTTGATTTAAATAAATAGTTCCATTTCCTGGAAATAGAGTGCCAAATACTTTAGAAAGAATAGAAGCACCTAGCATACCATGCGCAATTCTTTTTTTAAAAATTGTTTTTGAAGCAAATTCTTCATCCAAATGAACAGGATTGTCATCTCCGGTAACTCTTGCAAATTCATCTACTTGTTGCTGAGTGTAGGAAAATGAGTGCGTATATTTTTGGTTTAATTCTAACATGGCAATTTAAATTTAATATGATTTTGTGTGTTAAAGATGCTAATAAAATTATAAGTAGAAAAATAAAAATTGAGTTTGATATTATTATTTAAAAATCATCTATTATTTTAAATATTTATTGGGTGAAATAAATTTTGTTTTATTCCTTTTTTAATTGTAAATTAATCTAAACGTAGGTTTTTCAATTTAATTAAAATGTTTGAGAATTGAATGTTATATGATTGTTAACTTTTTAAAATAAACGGTATAGAAAACTTAAAAACACTTTACTTTGATAAGAATTAATAACTAACACATAAAATAACTAAATTTTAATTCATAAAATGACAACTCAAAAAAACAAGAAAAATGTTTTAGTAACAGGTGGTTCAAGAGGTATTGGAGCAGCCATATCATTAGAATTAGCATCCCCTGATTTTTTAGTAATTGTAAACTATAACAATAGTAAATCTCATGCAGATTTAATAGTTGAAGAAATTATTAAAAGAGGAGGCGAGGCGATTTCAGTCCAAGCAAACATTGCAGACGAGAGTGAGTGTATAAGAATGTTTGATGAAATTGAAAAAACAGTTGGATCTGTAGATGTATTAATAAATAATGCTGGAATTACAAGAGATAAATCATTTCGTAAAATGGAATTATCAGAATGGAATGAAGTTATCAATACAAATTTAAGTAGTGCTTTTAATACTTCTAAATTGGCCCTACCTTCAATGATTGAAAATAAATATGGAAGAATTATAAATATTAGTTCAGTAATAGGTCAATCGGGAGGTTTTGGTCAAACAAATTACGCAGCAGCAAAATCGGGTTTAATAGGATTTTCTAAATCGTTAGCAATTGAAACAGCAAAATATGGAATAACAGTGAATTCAATTTGCCCAGGATTTATAGGGACAGAGATGGTTGGAGCTATGCCTGAAGAGGTATTGAAATCGATTGTATCAAAAATTCCTGTAAACAGACTAGGTGAACCGAATGAAATTGCAAAAGGAGTAAAATTTTTAATTGAATCAGCTTATATTACAGGACAATCATTGAATATTAATGGTGGATTGTATATGATGTAGGCTTTTTATTTAAAATTCTTAAATAAATCAAAATTAATTAACTACAATTTTTTGTGTACTAATGAATAATGTCATAAATTTGTGTAAAATATAGAAAAAATGAGCAATACGAACGAAATTTTCGAAACAATTGTTGATACTCAAAAGAAGTCAATTGAGACTTTAGTAGAGACTTCAAATAAAATACAAGAAGCATTAAAATCTGGGAATGCTTTGGAAAAAACAACTGAGATTTACCAAAATTGGTGGAATACTCAATTGTCTTTATTGAACAATGTTACTTCTCAAACAAAAACAGAAGTAGAAAATACACAAGCGAAAACAGAAGATTTTTATAAAAACGCATATGAAACTCAAATTGAGGCAATTAAAAAAGCTTCAGATTTTAATTTGAATTTCTTTAACACGATGTCAAACTTTGGTAAAAAATCAAATGAGACAAATGATCAATTTCAAGCAGCCTATTCTAACTGGAATACTTTGTTTGAATCTTGGACAAAATCGTTGAATACAACTTTTGAATCTTTGAATTCTTCTTTTCCTAAAGCGTTTAGCCCTGAATTGTTTCAAAACACAATGAATACGAATACGTTGTTTTTAAAATTACAGAATTTTTACCAACCGTATTTTAATGCCGTTAAAGGTGGAAATTTCTCAGCTGATTCATTAAAAACGTTATTTGATCCTGCTCAATACAAAAAAATTACAGAAGAAACTTTTTCTAATTTTTTTCAAGGTCAGAATTTAAATACGTTGATTGAAACAAATACGAAATTAATTCACGATTTCTTTCAAAAACAACAAAACACTACGAAAGAATACAAAGAATTTTGGAACGTATTCACTGAAAAATTCCCAACAATTATCTCAAATGATTTTGGTAAATTCAATGATTCTTTCAAAAACATCAATGGATCTTACAAAGATTTATTTGAACCAGCTTTGAAATTGATCTCAAACGCAAAAGAGAAAGAAAACATTGAATTAGCAGTTGAGTCTTTAGATAAATCAACTACTTACAGTATTAAATTGGCTCAAATTCAATATTTATTGAATAAAACTGGACAAAGTGTTGCTGAAGAAGTGGGTAAATTAATTGCTGAGAAATCAAAAAGTTTAGATTTATCAAATTCGTTTCAAACATTTTTTAATGATTGGGTAGCGATTAATGAAAAACATTACACTCAATTATATGCTACTGAAGAGTTTTCTAAATTGAAAGCTGAATTGACAACTTTATCGTTAGATGTAAAGAAAAATATTGAGCAACAGTTTGAAAATAAAATTGAACATTTGCCTCTAGTAGTAAAATCTGAATTAAATGAGTTATATCAAACAATTCACGATTTGAAAAAAACGATTAAAACGTTAGAAGCAAAAGTGAATACAACTTCAAAGGCAACTACAACTTCGACTACTGCTAAAACAACAGCAAAAAAAGCGACAGTTTAACACAAACATTAATAATTTGAAAAGGGAAATTCACGTTTCCCTTTTTTTATACGATATACTATTTTAAAAATGAGTTTAAATAACATAGATTTTCTTCAAGAATTAACAGCAAATACTTCTAAAATTGTTAAAGGGTTTGAAACTTTAAAAGAAATTAAAGAAGTTGATATTGCTACAACACCAAAAACAGTTGTTTATTCAGAAGATAAGTTAAAACTTTATAGATATAATAGAGATTCTAAATCAACTTATAAAACACCTGTATTAATTGTTTATGCATTAGTAAATACATACCAAATGTTAGATTTACAACCTGACAGAAGTTATATTAAAAATTTATTAGATGCAGGATTAGATGTTTATTTAATTGATTGGGGATATCCGACTCAAATCGATAAATATTTAACAATGGATGATTATATCAATGGTTATATAGATCATTGTGTAGATTATATTCGCGATGAACATAAGTTAGATAAAATCAATATTTTAAGTATTTGTCAAGGTGGTACTTTTAGTTTAATTTATTCAGCTTTACATCCTGAAAAAGTTAAAAATTTAGTTCCCCATGTTACTCCTGTTGATTTCTCTGTAAGTGATGGATTATTGTTTAAATGGAGCAAGGATATGGATTTTAAATCGCTTGTTAGAGGATACGATGGAATTATTCCTGGAAGTTTCTTAAACGAGGGATTTGATATGTTAAAGCCAATGATGAAGTTTCATAAAACATCAGGTTTAATGAATTCGTTAGAGGATAAAACAAAATTGACGAATTTCTTAAGAATGGAAAAATGGATTGCTGACAGTCCAGATCAAGCAGGTGCTTGTTTTTTACAATTTATGGAAGATTTGTATCAACAAAACAAATTAATTGCAGGTGAGTTAGTTGTAGGTTCAGATAAAGTGAATTTGAAAAATTTAACGATGCCAGTTTTAAATATTTATGCAACTGAAGATCATTTAGTTCCGCCTAGTGCTACTAAGCCATTAGGAGAGTATGTTGGAACGAAAGATTATGAAATTTATCCATTTCAAGGAGGGCATATCGGAGTATTCGTAGGGAATAGATCTCAAAAAGAATTAGCTCCTAAAGTTGCTCAATGGTTAAAAGATAGAGATTAATTTTTTTATATATTGATATCAAAGGGAAAGGTAATTCACTTTTCCCTTTTTTTATTTAATAACCTGATTTCGATTAATATAATTCGCAATACCAGAATCCTTTTGTAGGATTTTCTTTAGCATCAACACCACAAGATTCGTCTTTTTCTATCGCAAGAGGTTTATAGATTTTTTCTCCTAGTTGAAAATTTATTTTTTTCTTAAAGATTGGACCTTCATAACAAAAAGTATGGTACTCACCATTTTCTCCACAAGGATCAACAGTAGATGGAAGATTCTTGATAAAGGATTCATCAATTTGTTTTCCAACCCATTCTTCGTTAAAAAAAGCATCATTTACACAACAGGTAATTGTTTTGAAACCAGATTTTATAAAATCATTGATCAAAACAGAAGTATCGTTTTTCCATAAAGGAAAAACGGCTTTCATTCCAACTTTTGCCAAATTGTTTTCACGGTAAAGTTTTAAATCTTCAAGAAAAATATCGCCAAAAATAACTGTTTCAATTCCTTCTGATTTTGCTTTTAAAAGCATTTCTTCCATTTGTTTTTCATACCATTCATACGAAGCTTCGTATAACCAAACTTTTAACTGAGGAATGCCTATTGATTCCGATTGAAGATCAAGGAGCTCTTCTCTTACACCGTGCATTGAAATGCGTTTAAACTCATGATTCAAGGTTGTCAAAAGATATAGAACTTCATATTTACCTTCTAATAGAATTTGATGTAATGCATAAGAAGAATCTTTTCCACCACTCCAGGCAAATATTGCTTTTGTTTTTTCAGATGTCATATTTTTTTATTGACTTATGTAATACAAATCGTGATTTCTCCTACATCGGAATTTCTAAGGCTAAATATTTAGCTGTATGCGATTTATCTTTTGATTTTTTAATGATTTGTTCAGGAGTTCCTTGGCAAATAATTTGTCCACCACCTTTTCCTCCTTCAGGACCAATATCAATAATATAATCAGCAACTTTTACGATGTCTAAATTATGTTCAATGACCAAAACGGTATTGCCTTCATCCACCAGACGTTGTAATACAATTAAAAGCATTCGAATGTCTTCAAAATGTAAACCAGTAGAAGGTTCATCCATAATGTAGACCGTATTTCCTGTGCTTTTTTTAGCTAATTCAGTTGATAATTTAATTCGTTGCGCTTCACCACCTGAGAGTGTTGTCGAAGGTTGGCCTAATTTAATATATCCTAATCCAACAGAAACTAATGTTTCAAGTGGGCGATGTATTTTAGGAATTTTATCAAAAAATAATGCAGCATCTGAAATCGTCATATCCAAAACATCACTTATTGATTTCCCTTTATAACGAACTTCTAACGTTTCTCGATTGTATCTTTTTCCATTACATGTTTCACATTCAACATAAACATCTGGAAGAAAATTCATTTCGATTAGTTTTAAACCACCTCCACCACAGGTTTCACATCTTCCTCCTTTTACGTTGAAAGAAAAACGACCAGGTTTATATCCTCTAATTTGAGCTTCAGGCAATGATGCAAAAAGTGATCTAATTTCAGTAAACATATTGGTATAAGTCGCTGGATTTGAGCGTGGAGTTCTTCCAATTGGTGTTTGATCTATTTCAATTACTTTATCTAAGTTTTCTAACCCTTTTATTGATTTATATGGTAAAGGTTTCTTTACTCCATTATAAATGTGAGCTAATAAAATAGGATAGAGGGTATGGTTGATAATTGACGATTTTCCACTTCCTGAAACGCCTGTTATACAACACAATGTCCCCAGAGGAATTTTTAAATCAACATTTTTTAAATTATGTCCCGAAGCACCAATCAACTCTAAAAATTTACCATTCCCTTTTCTACGTTTGGTTGGAATTTCAATTTTCATTTCGCCTTTCAGATACTGAGTTGTCAAAGAATCTTGGCTATTTAATTCAGAAAGTGGACCTGCATTCATAATTTGCCCACCATGAATACCTGCTCCAGGACCAATATCAACTACGAAATCGGCAGCCTCAATCATTTCTTTATCGTGTTCGACAACAATGACTGAATTTCCAGCATCTCTAAGTTTTTTTAATGAGTTGATTAAACGTGTATTGTCTCTTTGATGCAATCCAATACTTGGCTCATCCAAAACGTATAAAACATTCATTAATTCAGAACCAATTTGAGTCGCCAAACGAATTCGTTGTGCTTCACCTCCGGATAAGGTTTTTGCGGAACGGTGAAGTGTTAAGTATTCCAATCCTACATCAAGAATAAAACTTAGACGTGTATTAATTTCTTTTAAAATTTCAGTTCCTATAAGTAATTGAGAGCTCGATAATTTACATTCAAGTTGATTAAACCAATCTTTTAGTTCATTCAAATCCATTCCAGCTAAATCGCCGATATGTTTTTCATCTATTTTAAAATAATGTGATTCTTTTCGTAAACGTGTACCTTCACAAGATGTGCAGGTAATTTTATTCATAAAACTTTGAGCCCAGCGTTGAACTCCAGCTGTACTTTCTTCTGAATGTCTTGAAATAAAAGGAATTATTCCCTCAAATCGAACGATTGGCTTTTTACCAACTACTTCTAAATCCTCATTTCCATATAGAAGTACATTCATTATTTCTTCCGGAATTTCTTCCAAAGGTGTTGTAATTGAGTAACCTTCTTGAGATAAATAGCTTTCTAATTTATCGTAAATCCAACCAGCTTTATATTCCCCTAAAGGAGCAAATCCACCTTTTTTGATAGATAATTTAGGGTTTGGAATTATTTTTTCAATATTCGCCTCAGAAATTTCACCTAATCCACTACATGTTTGACAGGCTCCATACGGTGAGTTAAATGAAAATAAACTTGGTTCTGGTTCAGGATAACTGATTCCTGAAGTTGGACACATTAATGTTCTACTAAAATGACGAGATTCTCCAGTTTCAAAATCCATAACAATCATCGCTTTACTTCCGTGTTTCAT
>CANCEQ010000127.1 GCA_947375085.1 Flavobacteriales bacterium | reverse complement strand
TCAAATTTTTCTTTCTTTTCTAAGTAATCGTTTTTTGCTTTTTGAGCAATTGATTGAGCTTCAATGTGTTCTTTGTTTAATCTTTCAAGATATGTTTTTTCTCTCTGGAGTTCACTTAATAACTTATCCATTGAAACTTTACGTTCATCCAATCTTGTTTTGGCTTCTTCGATTAATTCAATCGGAATTCCATTGATTTGTGCAACTTCAAATGTAAAAGAACTACCAGGTTGACCCATCGAAAATTTGTAAAGAGGTTCCAAAGTTTCTGTATCGAAAAGCATACATCCATTGATTGCATTTTTCAATTGATCTGCTTTTAACTTAATGTTTGCGTAATGAGTTGTGATTACACCAAAACTCTTTTTATTGTATAAATTCTCAAAAAACACTTCAGCAAGTGCCCCTCCTAAATCTGGATCTGAACCAGTTCCAAATTCGTCTAATAATAAAAGTGTTCTTCTATTCGATACTTGTAAAAAGTGTTTCATTCGTTTTAAACGATATGAATAGGTACTTAATTCATTTTCAATAGATTGATTGTCTCCAATGTCAGTAAGAACTTGTTGGAAAAAACACATTTTACTGTTGGGGTCAACAGGGACTAACAATCCTGCTTGAAGCATTAATTGCAAAAGTCCAATGGTTTTTAAGGTGATACTTTTTCCTCCTGCGTTTGGACCAGAAATCACCAACATCCTCGAAAATTTGTCCATATACAAATATTGAGAAAGTGTTTTTTTACCAGCTATTTTATTGTTTTTCCAAAGAATTGGGTGAACGACATTTATAAGCTCAATTCGCATTTCATCGCTTTCTATTGCTGGTAAACAACAATTTAATTCTAGCGCTAATTTTGTTTTAGAATTGATAAAATCAAATTCGGTAAGAATATGTTGGTATTCTTTTATTAAAGGGAGTAAATGAGCTATTTCTCTCGTTAATACTTGTAGGATTCGATAAATTTCTTTTCGCTCATCATCCGATAATAATTCGAACTCATTATTTAATGCAACGTTCGCAATTGGTTCTATGAAAGTCAAACTACCTGTTTTTGAAGAGCCAACTACTGTTCCTGGAATTTTTCTTTTGTGTGTTGATAATACTGTTAAAACTCGTCTGTCATTAACAAAGGCTTCGCGTGTATCACCTAATACATTTTCTTTTGATAGTTTACGTAATTCCTTATCGAAGTTTTTATTTATTTGATTTCGAACGACTTTTATTTGCTGTCTTATTTCAAATAAAAATGGTGAGGCATCGTCTTTAATTGCACCTTTTCTATCAAATACTTTTTCTATAGCATCAATAATTTCGGTTGTGAAATAGGCATTCTCGATAACTTTGGTTAAAAGAGGGTATACTTTTTCTCTTTTGTCAAAAAAATAGATGATCGAATTAACGATTTGAGATGCAGTAATTAATCTAGAAAATCCATCTTGCGTTAGAACTGCATTTTGAATAGGTAATAATTTGATTTCTGGTAATAATTCTTCAAAATCCAAAGCAGGGAAATTTTCACCTTCTGTTCGAATCGATAGGAATTCATTTAAACGATCTAATTCTTGTTGAATTTCAGTAAATCTATTTGAAGGTTCTAGATTTTGTAATCTATTTTTTGCTGTTTCACCAATAGTATAGGCTACCAACCATTCTCTAATAGTTGAAAACTCTAAGTCTTTAATAGTTTGTTCGTCAAAAGAATTCATATAAACAAAGTTAGCTTTTTTTTCAAAATAAACTCTGTGTTACTCTGTGTTGAACTCCTAATTCCTCCGTGGTTAAGAAAAAATCCACTACATTTACTCCAAAAACTCATAAAATGAAAATAATTTCTTTCAATGTAAATGGAATTCGTGCGATAATAAAAAAAGATTTTATTGCTGATATGAAACGTGTTGATGCAGATATTATATGTTTGCAAGAAACGAAAGCGACTGTTGAACAGGTTAAAGAATCACTGGTTGATTTGCCGGGTTATTTTGTATATGCAAATGAAGCTGAACGAAAAGGTTATTCTGGAACAGCCATTATTTCAAAAACGGAACCATTAAGTGTTAAGTATGACATTGGAATAGGGGAGCACGATAATGAAGGAAGGGTTATTTGTGCTGAATACTCAAACTTTTATTTGATAACTGTTTATGTTCCAAATTCAGGGAGTGAATTGTTAAGATTGGATTATCGTCAATCTTGGGATCAGTCTTTTTTGAATTATTTGAAAGAATTAGAAAAATCTAAGCCAGTTGTAGTTTGTGGTGATTTTAATGTTGCTCATAAAGCAATCGATTTAGCTCGACCGAAAGCAAATTACAATAAATCAGCAGGTTATATGCAAGAAGAAATTGACGGTATGGACACCTTCGTTACAAATGGGTTATTGGATACTTTTCGTGAGAAAAATGGCGAAGAAGTTAAATATACTTGGTGGAGTTATAGAGGAGGAGCAAGAGAGAAGAATGTTGGCTGGAGAATTGATTATTTTTTAGCTTCAAAATCATTGATTCCTTCTATTAAAGAGGCTTTTATTTTAAATGAAGTGCATGGTTCTGATCATTGTCCAGTAGGGATTGAAGTTTAATGTTGGATTTTTGATGTTGAATTATTAATAAAAAAACCGTTAAGCAATTATGTTTAACGGTTTTTTTAATTCTATTTCAAAGGAAGATTATTTTTTGTCTTTAGAACAACATTTTTTCTCTTCACCTTTTTTACATTCTTCTTTTTTGTCTTTAGAGCAACATTTTTTGTCATCTCCTTTTTTGCATTCTTCTTTTTTATCTTTAGAACACTCTTTTTTATCTTTGCAACATCCTTTGTCTTTTTTGCATTCTTTTTTGTCTTTGTCATCTTGTTGACAAGATTTAACTGTGCAAGATCCAGTTGCAGCCGCGTAAGCTGTAGCTGTAATCGAACCTAAGAACATCATCATTGTAAGGGCAACCAATACTTTTTTCATAGTGCTTTATTTTAATTGTTTTTGTATGAGGCGAATATACTATTTTTTATTTCAATTCTCCAATCTTTGTGATTCTTCCTTTAACAACATCACCGATTTTAACATTTATTACAGAATCAAGCGGTAAATACAAATCGATTCTTGAACCAAATTTGATAAAACCATATTCTTCTCCAGTTGTTACTTTTTGATTAGGTTGTACGTAATAACAGATTCTTCTAGCTACTGCACCTGCAACCTGACGAAATAAAATCTCTTTTCCATTCGCATGTTGAGTAACGACAGTAGAACGCTCATTATCAGTACTGCTTTTTGGATGCCATGCAACTAAAAATAAACCTTTATGGTATTTAACATATTTAATTATTCCTGAGATCGGATTAAAATTTGCATGCACATTTAAAGGCGACATAAATACAGATACTTGTATTCTTTTGTCGTGAAAATATTCCGTTTCTTCCACTTCTTCAATTACTACTACTTTACCATCTGCAGGACAAATAATATCGTTTTCGCCGAAAACACAATCAATTTTTGGAATTCTAAAGAATTGAATAACTAAATAAGCCATAACTAAGGCTCCTAAAGTTAGTAACCAAAATAACCATTGCCAACCTGTAAATAATAACAAATAAAAATTTCCTAATTGAACTGCGGTTAATAAAGTCATCGCTATGATGATAATCAAATAACCTTCTCTGTGTAACTTCATAATATTTTTTTAATCGGGTATAAAATTAAGAATAAAAAACTACCAAACAGTAGAAAAATGGTACTGTAAAAATTGCAGCATCAAATCTATCTAAAATTCCACCGTGACCTGGTAGAATATTTCCTGAGTCTTTTATGTTTAAACTTCTTTTAAATAAAGATTCTAATAAATCACCAAATATGGAGCAAGGAGCTATGATCAAAGCAGCAATTATCCAAAAAGTTGGAGGGTAATCAGAACTCCAAAGTCCAATTAGATAGGCAACAGCGATAGTGAAAATAATTCCCCCAATTGTTCCTTCCCACGTTTTTTTTGGAGAAATACGTTCAAATAATTTTGTTTTACCAAAAAATCTACCTGATAAATAAGCGAATGTATCATTTGTCCAGATTAATAAAAACATTCCGATAACCAATGGATTTTTATGATCGCTCATATTTCCCAAAGCTGTCATAAAGAAAAAAGGAACAACTAAATAAAAAATACCTAAAGACATAATTCCTATGTTCAATAAAGGATTTTTAGCTTTTCTCCAAAGTTCTGTTAGGAAGGTTAAAAAAAGAATAGGGAAAATTAAAGCGAAATTTACTCCTTTAATTTGTTCTGTCATTGTTCCGATTAAAATGACATAGACAGCTAAATTACTTGTGATTGAAATTAATGGTGATAGTTGAATTGATTTTTCATTTTTAAAAAGATTGAAAAATTCATTTAATCCAAGGACTAAAAATAAAGACATTACAACAATTGTTGCTGTAATATTCCACCATAAAGCACCAATAATTAATGCAACAAAAACACTTCCAGTTAAAGCTCTAAGTAAAATGTTATTCATAATTATATTTTATAAAGAATCCCGCTGATCAAAGATCAAGCGGGAATCATATTAGTTAAAAGTAAGAACCTTAATTTGATTGCTCTTCTTCTTTATTTTCTTTTTCATCAGTATCATCTGAAAGGTTTTCTAAACTTTCAAGTGAAGGAATTACTGGTTCATCAATCGACTTAACTTCTTGATTAACATCTTTAATATCAGTGATGTCTAACAAAGGTGTTTCTTCAACTCCCCATTTTCTTTCTCCAAAAATGGCAATTAAATCTTCCTTGAAGATAACTTCAGATTCTAATAATTTTTCAGCTAATTGAGTAAGCTTATCTTCATTTTCAGTAAGTATAGATAATGCTCTTTGGTATTGAGATTCGATTAGTTTACTAACTTCTTCATCAATCATTTTAGCAGTATCATCCGAATATGGTTTAGTAAATGATTCACGTCCTTGAGAGTCGTAGAAAGATACATTTCCAACTCTTTCGTTCAATCCGTAAATACTTACCATTGCATACGCTTGTTTCGTTACTTTTTCAAGATCACTTAAAGCTCCAGTACTAATTTTTCCGAATGCTAATTGCTCGGCTGCTCTTCCTCCTAATGCTGAACACATATCATCTAAGATTTGTTCAGTTGTTGTGATGCTTCTTTCTTCAGGTAAATACCAAGCAGCACCTAAAGAATTTCCACGAGGAACAATAGTAACTTTAATTAAAGGGTTTGCATATTCTAGCATCCAAGAAATTGTAGCATGACCAGCTTCGTGAAAAGCAATCGAACGTTTTTCTTGTTTTGTGATGATTTTGTTTTTCTTTTCTAACCCTCCAACGATTCTATCAACTGCATCTAAGAAATCTTGTTTTTCAACGTGATCTTTCTTGTGACGTGCAGCAATCAATGCAGCTTCGTTACATAAATTTGCAATATCAGCTCCAGAGAAACCAGGAGTTTGTTTTGCTAAGAAGTCAACATCAATTTTTTCGTCTAATTTGATCGGTTTTAAATGAACTTCAAAAATTTCTTTACGTTCATTAATATCAGGCATATCAACATATATCTGACGATCAAAACGTCCAGCACGGGTTAATGCTTTATCCAATACATCAGAACGGTTAGTTGCAGCTAAGATGATAACTCCAGAGTTCGTTTCGAAACCATCCATTTCAGTTAATAACTGATTTAATGTGTTTTCTCTTTCGTCATTTGAACCGAAACCATTGTTTTTTCCTCTTGCTCTACCAATAGCGTCAATCTCATCAATAAAAATAATCGATGGCGCTTTTTCTTTGGCTTGCTTGAATAAATCTCTTACTCTTGAAGCTCCAACACCTACAAACATTTCTACAAAATCAGATCCGGAAAGAGCGAAGAAAGGTACTTGTGCCTCACCTGCAACTGCTTTCGCTAATAATGTTTTACCTGTTCCTGGAGGTCCTACCAATAAGGCTCCTTTAGGAATTTTAGCACCTAAATCTGTGTATTTTTTAGGTTCTTTTAAGAACTCTACAATCTCTTGAATTTCAATTTTAGCCTCTTGTAATCCCGCAACATCTTTGAACGTTTTATTCGTAGATTTACCTTTTTCGTACATTTTAGCTTTTGATTTTCCGATATTGAAGATTTGACCTCCGCCACCGCCAGAACCTCCGCCCATACGACGCATTACAAACATCCAAACGGCAACCAATAAAACGATTGGTAATAAAATACTTACAATACTACCAAAGTAATCTACTTCTGTTTTAGGTTCGTAAGCAATTTGATGTTTGTGCTCTTTTGCTAACTTTTCATTGATTTTTTCAATGTTGTTTTCAAAGTTTCCGGCATCAATCAATTCCATTTTAAATGTTGGATCTGGATTTTTTAATCTAGAATTTGATGGGTTGAAAGCTTTCGCAAGTTTAGCTAGTTCTCCCTTTGTAGATTGTTTTACAAATTCTTGACCGTCTTTTGAAATTTTAAAATCAGCTCTTTCTTTGTTTACTATCGAAACGTGTGATATAAACCCTTTTTCAGCTAACGTGAAAAAAGTTTGTTGATTTTTCACAATACTTGTAGATTCCATACTACTAAGTAATTGAAATCCAATAATTGCAACTGCTATAAATCCATAAATCCAATAAATTGAAAATGGACTTTTCTTTTTATTATTCTCAGCCATTATTTACTTAATTGAAAATTAATCCAAATTAGGAACATTGATTCTTTTTGCATCCGCCCAAAGATCTTCTAGATCATAAAAGTCACGAGCCGTTTTATAGAAAACGTGAGCAACAACGCTAACATAATCAATTAAAACCCATTCACTAGTTCCTTTACCTTCTGTATGCCAAGGTCTGTCTTGAATTTCTTTACGTGTGTGTCTTACAACTGATGAAGCAATACCATCAACTTGTGTTGAAGATTCTCCAGAACAAATTATGAAAAAGTCTGCTACTGCAGCAGTGATGTCTCTTAAGTCTAAGATTACGATATCTTGTGCTTTATTCTCTTGCATTCCCTCTACTATCGTGTCACATAGTATTTGAGAATTTGATTGTTTATAACTCATCTATATTTTTTAACGTTACAAATCTAACTTTAATTTTATATTTACTCAACTTTAAAACGTTTTAAATCTCAATTATTGTTAAATGCTTGGAAGAAAAATTATTCAAATTGAATGTGTTGACTCTACGAACAATTATGTTGCCAATTTACTATCTGAAGGTAAAATTGAACATGGAACGGTAATATTGGCAGATGAGCAGACGAAGGGAAGAGGTCAAAGAGGCGCTACTTGGGATTCTAACGCAGGAGAAAACTTAATCTTTTCAATGTTTGTAGATACTGCTATAATGTCAGTAAAAGATCAATTTATTTTAACTCAAATTATTTCTGTTGCAGTTGCTAACTTAATTTCAAAATTTGGGATTGAAGCGGATATAAAATGGCCAAATGATATTTACATTAAAGGGAGAAAAATTGGAGGAATCTTAATAGAAAATCAAATTAAAGGTTCATTTTTAAATGGTTCTATAGTTGGTATTGGTTTGAATATTAATCAAATAGATTTTAATAATTTGAAAGCGACAAGTTTAAAGCTTGAAAGAGGTGAATTTATACCTATTCAATCAGTTGTTTTTTCATTAATAAATGAAATTAACGTTGGCTGGGATTTGATCCAAACAAATCAATTTGAGAAGATTAATGAGCTTTATTTGAGTAAATTATGGCTATTGAATAAAGAAGCTGATTTTACAGATCAATCTGGTGAATTTAGAGGATGTATCAAAGGTGTGTCTCCAACTGGGTTCTTGATAATACAAAAAAAAGACGAGTTAATACAATATGATTTAAAAGAAATTTCGTTTAAAATTTAATCTTAAGCAAATCTTTCTTGAATTTTTTCAGCCATATGGTTGAACAATCCTGTCAATGGTTTTTCAACCATCTTTCTCAAGAACATATTTACATCTCCATTAAATTCAATGTGTCCGTTTGATTTTCCATTAGTTTCGTTGATGAATAAAGTCAATTTAAAAGGAAAAGGAGATTTTTCTCCTGATTTCATAAAAACTTTACTTTTATCTTCTGAACCATCTTGAATAAGGGAGATTTTAAATCCACCTTGTGCTTTAAAAGAACATTCATTATCAGTTGATTGCCAATCAGAAATTTTATCTTGAGGAAGAAGATGAATAATGTTATTTGAATTTATCAAAAAGTTGAAAATCTCTTCTTGACTTGCATTAACATCTACTTTTGTGCTTTCAATTATCATTCTTATTCTTCAATTTTCCAAGTGTCAGGATTTTTCTTCCATTCTTTTAATGATGCTAAATCACTTTCTTGAATATATTCTTGTTGTAAAGCTTGTTTGATTAAAACATCATAACTTGTCAAAGTTAAGAAAGGAACTTCTGCTTTTTTAAATGCTTTTTCAGCCATACTGAAACCGTAAGTAAATACTGCAATCAAACCTTTAATTTCTAGTCCAGCATCTTTTAAAGCATCGATTGCTTTTAAACTGCTGCCTCCAGTAGAAATTAAATCTTCTATAACAACAACTTTTTGACCTTTTTCGAAATATCCTTCTACCTGATTACCCATTCCGTGACCTTTTGCAGCACTTCTTACATAGATAAAAGGAACTCCTAATTCTTGAGCAATAAGAGCTCCTTGAGGTATTCCTCCAGTTGCTACTCCCGCAATAACATCAGGTTTTCCAAACTGTTCTCTAATCGCTTCAGCATAGGCCTGACGAATGAAAGTACGAATAGTTGGATACGATAAACTTATTCTCGTATCACAATAAATTGGAGATTTCCAACTAGAAGCCCAAGTAAATGGATTATTTGGTGCTAACTTTACAGCTTTTATTTGTAATAAAAATTCTGCTACCTTTAACGCTTTTTCCTTATTCAAAATCATAACGCAAATGTACAAAGTTTTTATTGAAAATACACC